>CAYTNY010000175.1:0-1510 GCA_964439215.1 uncultured Spirochaetia bacterium | reverse complement strand
ACCACAAACCACAAACCACAAACCACTAGTTTCCTGCTGTTCCTTGGCGTGTTTTCTGCATACTTTAAGTGAGAGTGATACCCTGTAGAAAACAGCAAGAACGGTATAATTTAAGTGTTTTGGCAGATGGAACAAAAAGGATTTTGTTTTATTAAGACGGAAATATTCAGATGAAATTTATTTGAGTAAATGATAAAATAAATCCGATAAAACGAAAGGGGAAAGTATGAGACACTATGCACACTCGGCTGTTGGGCAGCCGAAAGCACAATGGCAGTTTTTGAAAAATCATCTGTCCGCTGCTGCGGAAATGCCGCGTGATTTCTCTGCCCGTTTCGGAGCCGGGGGGCTGAATATAATATGGAGGGGAAAATGAAAGAATTTGTGGAAGATAGCCGTCTTTATGGCAGGATAAAAGATATTATTGTAAGAGTTCAAAACAAGACAATTACGACCGTGAAAAATGCGCAGATGATTTCCAATTGGGAAATTGGCAGGGAAATCATTGAGACAGAACAAAAAGGCGGTGAGCGGGCCGGATATGGAAAGCAGCTCCTTAAACAGATTTCAGAAAGGCTGACAGCTGAGTTTGGCTATGGATATGATGAGAGCAACCTGCGGTATATGCGCTTGTTTTATCGGGCTTTTCCGAATTGTGACGCACTGCGTCACGAATTGAGTTGGACACATTATAGGATTATTTTACGGGTGGAAAATGAAAAAGCCCGTGAATATTACCTGAAAGAGGCGGCGGAACAGGGATGGTCTACAAGGGCGCTGGAGCGGCAGGTAAACAGCCTGTATTATGAAAGGTTGTTATCGTCAGGCAGGAATAAGGCTCCTGTTGAGCGTGAAGCTGAAGAAAAAATCAAGGAAGCGGCCGCCGATCCAAAGGAATTTATCAGGGATCCTGTTATTCTTGAATTTCTTGGGCTGCCGGGGAATGCCGGCTGCAGGGAAAAAGACCTTGAACAGGCCCTTATATCCCATATACAGCAATTTCTTCTGGAATTAGGAAAAGGTTTTGCGTTTGTTGCAAGACAGCAGCATATAAAAACAGAAACCTCAAATTTCTTTATAGACCTTGTTTTTTACAACTATGAATTGAAATGTTTTGTTCTTGTGGATTTAAAAACCGGAAAACTCACGCATCAGGACGCGGGGCAGATGGATATGTATGTGCGGATGTATGATGATTTGAAAAAAGACGAAAACGATAATCCGACCATAGGAATAATACTCTGCACGGATAAGGACGAGACAGTGGTTAAATATTCGGTTCTGAACGATAAGAACAATATGTTTGCTGCAAGATACAGATTATATCTGCCGTCCGAAGAGGAGCTTAAAAAATTGATAGAAAATGACAGGTTTATTATTGAAGAGGAATCAGCAAAATACGGGGTAAAAATATGAATTATTACGCACACTCAGCTGAGGGAAAAGAAAAAGAGGCTTGGCAGAAACTGAAAGACCATCTGTCCGCGGCTGCGGAAATATCGCGTGATTT
>CAYTNY010000174.1:0-1510 GCA_964439215.1 uncultured Spirochaetia bacterium | reverse complement strand
CTTGCAGTATGCCTGCGGCAGTTAATTTTTTTAAAAACTGCGCGCCCTAAAGGACACGCGGCTGTCACACCTTCGCAAACACATTAAAACCGATAGCAGCTGCATCCCTCTCCACCTTTATGGGGGAGGATAGAGTATGTTACAGGCGGTATTATGTTTTTTTACCCCCTTTTCTAAAAGGGGGGCAGGGGGATTTTATAGAGAGGGTTAAGCAGCGGCTGAACACTATATGATATAATTTGACGATTAAACAGGAGATGCGGGTAAGGGACGGCTTGGTGAGAGGAGCGGCGCTCTGCGGGAAGCGTAAATAACTGTATGAATTAAGCGTTCAGGTACGTGTGAAAAAAAAGGACTCTGATTCTATTAAGTGTTGCAATAAAACTTGCAATCTATATTCCGCGGAGGGATTATCATTTTGTATATAAATAACAGTATGGTATAATTTATATTTAAAACAGCAGCCGGTATGAAAGGAATGAAAATGACGGATGAACAGCTGCCTGATTTTCCGGAATTCACGGAGATTAAAGCGGAGCATAAAAATAAGCTTGAAGAATATCTGAGTATTTTTGAACCGGAAATATCCGAGTTTAATTTTACCGAGATGTTTATGTGGAGAAAAATACGGAAAACAAAAATTTCCATGCTTAACGGGAACCTCTGTGTTTCGCTTGAAAAAAACGGAGAGCGCTTGTTTTACAGGCCTTTTGGAAAAAGAGATATTGAAAAAACAGCGGGGCAGCTTCTGGAATGGGGATGGCGGGAACTCGGGGAATGCGGGGTTTTTGGTTTTACAGAGGAAGAACTTGTTAAAACAGGAATAACCGATAAGAAATATGAAATTAATTCCGATAGGGCGGAGTCGGATTATATCTACAGGGCAAAGGATCTTATTGAACTCGGGGGGCGGAAATACGACGGTAAAAGAAATCATATAAAAAAGTTCGAAAAAACATATTCCGCGGAGATGGAGGAAATCACGCGGGAAAATCTGCAGGAATGCGTGATGTTCCAGAAAAAATGGTATGAGGAGCGGGATGACGGCGGCGACGCGTCGCTGGCGCTTGAACATCAGGCAGTTAACGAGGCTCTTGCGGATTTTGAAAAGCTTTCTGTTTTTGGAGCGCTGCTGCGCCTGAAGAAAAAAGTTATAGGATATACCCTGGCTGACAGGCTGAATAAAGATACGGTCCTGATAATCGCCGAAAAAGCGGACCATGAATATAAAGGCATTTACCAGGCTTTAAACAACCGGTTTTGCCGGGATTTTCTGGGCGGGTATGAGTTTGTAAACAGGGAACAGGATACAGGCAAAAAAGGCATAAGAAAGGCAAAACTGTCATATCATCCGGCGGAAATCAGGAAAAAGTACTGCATAAAAATTAAGAAGTAAAAAACAAGCACTGTTTATGAAGGCGGAAATAACGCTGCGCATCATCTGCTGTTGGATCATAAATATTATAATTGAATTTTTTATGATGCGGGTTTATAATGAATTAAAATATAA
>CAYTNY010000173.1:0-1631 GCA_964439215.1 uncultured Spirochaetia bacterium | reverse complement strand
TCTGTGTTGCTGTTTCAGTAACCGACGGAGAAACTGTCCGCGTTATTGTCTGTGTATCCGCAAAAACCTGAAGTGACGCAGCCGCGAGGGCTGCTGCTGTAAAAAATATTCTTTTCAAGATAACCCGCTCCTCTCTGCTGATATCATTTCAGCAGATCGATCCAGTGTTTTAAAATTTCATTATCGCTGTCATAATAAAGAGCTCTTTCAAAATATTCTTTTGCCCTTTTATTTTCTCTTATATTATAATAACTTATTCCCATTTTCTGGAAGAAACCGGATTTTTCAATATCCGGCAGCTTTTCCAGCTCCCGCCAGCTCAGGACATTTATATATTCATAATATTTTATTGCCTTGCTGTACTTTTTGTTTTTATAATGAAAATCCCCTGTTTTCATATATTTTTCAAACTTTTCTCCGGCCGGCCTTTTTTCTCCGGTTTCTTTTTCTTTTGTATTAAAAGCCGTATATACGGATATTTTATGTGTATCGCCCAATACCGCATCCGGCATAAATATATAGTCCATAGACACCGCGCCGTAATTAACTCCTCCGCCCGCTGAAACCGCCGCGTTCATTTCCTCATCAAATACAACCCCGCCGCCTATATGAAAAAATGACGCCGGAGAATAACTAAACCCCGCGGAAAACTCAACTATTCCGTCATATACAAGATATCCCGCACCCGCACCCGCAGTAAAAACACTTCTGCCTTCATCCTTATATTCATAAACCAGTGCTCCGTTTACCGTCAGAGGCAGGGCATAGCCGTCTGTTTTTGCCGAAACATTAAGGAAACTCAGGCCTATACTCAGTTCCCTCACAAATACTTTTTTTATTATCCCGCCCGCGTCAACTCCAATATGCATAAAATCCCCGTCAAACGCTTCAGAGACCGTTTTTAAAGCAAGTCCGAATGAAAAACTTTCAAAATCAGCTGCATACATTCCCTTGAACATCAGTGCGTAAAGCTCCTCAACCTCCCCTGTTATCACGGGATCCCCGTAAGAATCCATATCCAGCAGGCTCAATGACCCCAGGTCGTAATTGGTTATTTCCGCCCCAAATACCCCGAAATCAAAAGCCCGGGCCGCACCCGCTTTATTGATATTAACCCCCATTTTCCAGGACCCGTACATTGCCGAAACTCCGGAGCCTTCAACTCCGGCAAGAGCCGCGGGATTTTCTCCCGAAAAAACAAATCCGTGCCTGCCTGCTGATACGCTCTTTCCGGTCAGACGGGCCTCCGGGTATGAATCAATAAGCAGATAATCCCCAAATGATCCTGAGCCTGAAAAAACCGGCGCTGCCGCGGAAAACACAAGAACTGCCGCAAAAATTAAATGCTTCATTTAACCGCCTTTTTTTGATTTCTTTAAAATGTCCATATAAATATACCATTGTTGCCTGTTTGCGTAAATAATAAAAACAATTCAAAATACAAAAGTCCGGGCTGCAAGCTTTATTGCAGCACTTAATAAAATCAAAGTCCTTTTTTTCACACATACCTGAGTGCTTAATTCATAAAGTTATTTATCTTTTCCGCAGGACACTTTCCTATCCCATAGAGCTGTCCCTTACCCGCATCTCCTGTTTGGGCGTTGAAGTATATTCTTAAGTGTTCAGCCGCT
>CAYTNY010000172.1:0-1745 GCA_964439215.1 uncultured Spirochaetia bacterium | reverse complement strand
GTCAAATTATATCATATAGTGTTCAGCCGCTGCTTAACCCTCTTTTATAAAATCCCCCTGCCCCCTTTTAGAGAAGGGGGTAAAAAAACAAAAGACCGCCTGCAACATACTCTATCCTCTCCCGTAAAGGGAGAGGGAAATGGTTTGTATTTCGATGTATTTCCGGATGAGTTAGCTGGTGCAGTTTATTTTACAATTCAGCAATTTATTTTTCAATCCGCCGCAAACAGCTTTTTTCTGGCCTTTAATTGTTTTCCGTATAAACTTTTCTTATTGCGCTTATAACGTCATATGAATCAAAGAAACATTCTGTTACTTCAGGATCAAAATGCGTTCCTGAATCTTTCTTTATGGTTTCAAGCACTCTGTCCTCATCCCACGCGTCTTTATATACCCTCTTTGATATCAATGCGTCAAAAACATCCGCAACCGCGACAATTCTTCCCGAGAGCGGTATTTCTTTGCCTTTCTTCCCTTTGCCGTCGGCTTTGTCCGTATCATTGTAACTCTTCATTTTTCCCGGATATCCCGTGCCGTCCCATTTTTCATGGTGCGTAAGAGCTATCTCCGCGGCTATCGCGTCAATCTCCGAATCAGGCGCCGGAAACATTCTGTAACCGAATATAGAATGCATTTTTATGGCATCAAACTCTTCACTCGTAAGTCTTCCCGGTTTTTTCAGTATACTGTCGGGGATCCCTATTTTTCCCACATCATGAAGCATAGCCGCTATTCTGAGCTTATCTTTGTATCTGCGTATCAGTTCTTCGGGGTAGCCTTTCTTTTCGGCCCAGTTATGGTATATTTCAATTGCATATTCCCCTATTCTGTTTACGTGTTTTCCTGTTTCTTTTGGATCCCGGAACTCAACCATACGCAGCATACGCAGGACCATTTCTCTTGTTATATTCGCCTTTTCAATGGCAAGCACCGCATCCTTGGCAAGATGTTTTATAAAAAGTTCATCATTAAGTATAAATGCTTTTATTTTTTCATCATGATTTGTGGCGTTGACAAGCTGCAGCACCCCGATAATGCGCCCTGACGGAGAACGCAGCGGAACCGCAAGCACTGACTTTGTTTTATAACCGGTTTTTTCATCAAAATTTCTGTTGAAACCGCACGGCAGATCTTTTGTTTTTTTGTAAGCGTCCTTTAATTTCACGCTTTCAGCGGTGGTGACACTGTGCCCCGCAATGGATGAGCTGTCAAGTTTGAGTTTTTTTCCTATGTATTTATATCTGTCTGCGGGATTGCTGCGGAAAAGAACATCATTTTGTATGGCTCTTACTTTTAATTTTCCTTCTTCCACAAGAAAAATCGTCCCCCCTTCCGCTCCCGTAAACCGCCTTGCCTCCTTCAGTATCTTATCCAGAAGAATATCAATATCACTTATTTTATGTATTTCAGAGGATATTTTGAAAATTCTGTCAAGAATAACTTTTGAGGTTTTTTTTCCGACAACTTCAATATTTTTTTTCTGAGCCATTCCCCTCCTCCTTCCCTGTCAGATATTTAGTCCTCAGTTCCGCGGAGAAAAAATATTCTTTTATCTCCATATCCTGCTTTAAAATTATAGCATATTTTAAAAAAAAATACACACAATCCGCGAAAAAAAAACAGCCTATAGATTGCAGGTTTTATTGCAGCACTTAATAGAATCAAAGTCCTTTTTTTCGCACATACCGAAGCGCTTAATTCATACAGTTATTTATGTTTCCTTTAGGACACTTTCCTATCCCATA
>CAYTNY010000171.1:0-1756 GCA_964439215.1 uncultured Spirochaetia bacterium | reverse complement strand
CTGTACTTATAACGATGCAGGGAGCTTGGATGGAGAGCGATATGAAGACGACAGATAAAACAGACAGACTGAAGTTTCCGGAAGGGATCCAACGCAGGGGTTTTCTTGATGTGTTTCCGGGTTATGTTATTTTGCTGCCTGTATATTTTGTATTATTTCTTTTTTATCATAATATGGACAGTATAGGCGGGGGTGAGATTGCGGGGCCGCTTATGATTTCTGTTGCGGCGGGAATAATAATATTTGAAGTATTTTATTTTTTTATCAGGAATACCGCCCAAAGCGGTGTCTGCGCGGTATCTTTTATTCTTGTGATATTTTTATACGGCCGGGGGGTTGATATTTTTCAAAATATGAGTAAAGGACAGGGAGGTATTGCGGCTTATTATCTTCCTGCGCTGGCGGGCTTTTTGTTTATTGCGGCCGTTAATATTACTGTGTTTATACTGAAGGGGGATAAAAAATTCCGTATATACGGGATCAACAGATTTTTGAATATTTTTTCATTTTTACTTATTTCTGTTGTACTGGTTCAAATTTTGGCGGGATCTCTGCACAGGTATATGGTTTTGAACGGGAAGGCCGCGGAATATACAATGGGCAAAGCGGAATACACAGAGGAAACCCCTGATATTTATTATATAATTATAGACGGCAGAGCGCGTTCGGATGTTTTGAGAGAGCTTTATAATTATGATGACAGCGCATTTATACTGTCCATGAAAGAAAAGGGTTTCCGAATACCGGCAAAGAGCCGCGCGAATTATGCGCAGACGCTGCTTTCCGTGTCATCGCTAATGAACTACAAGTATCTTGACAGTACTGCGGAAGAAGCGGGAAAAAACAGCGGGAACAGGTCGTTTCTCTACCGGAATATAAGGTTTAATAAGGCAGTGGAAATTTTAAAAGACAGAGGATATGAGATTTATGTTCTGCCCGGCGGTTATTATGACGACAAATTTACCGGATGGGCGGATGTTGTTTTAAAACCCGAAGGAAAGGGTCTGGAGCTTTTTGAAGGCATGTTTAAGGATACAACGATTCTGCGTCTTGCTGATATAGTAATAGAAGAAGAAAAGCGTCTGTCCGAAAATTATACGCGCCATATAAACAGGATAAATTATAATTTTGATAAGCTTGGCGGGCTCCCGAAACTGAAAGGGAAAAAACCTAAATTTGTTTTTACTCATATAATTTGCCCGCATCCGCCGTTTATTTTCCGGGCTGACGGGACAGTGAAAAAGCAGGATAAAAAATTTAAACTGGGCGACGGCAGCCACAGGAAACTCGAAAAAAAGGAATATACGGAAGGCTATAGAGAACAGACAGCTTATGTTGATAAAATGATAGACAGCCTTGCAGAGCGTATACTGGTAAACTCAAAAAAACCGCCTGTAATAATAATACACGCTGACCACGGCCCGGGCTCAGAGCTTACCTGGGAAGATAGAAACAGGACAAATGTCAAAGAAAGACTGGCTATATTCAGCGCGTATTACCTGCCGGGAATTGACGCGGAAAAAATACCCGAGGATATGTCTTCCGTGAATAATTTCAGACTATTGTTTTCCGAGTATTTCGGCAAGGATCTTGAAATGCTCGAAAACCGCGCCTATTTCTCCCGCTGGAGCCGCCCGTATGATTTCTTTGACGTGACGGAAGAAGTGAGGAGATGAGAGCCGGATGCTCGGATGCTCGGATGCTCGGATGCTCGGATGCTCGGATGCTCGGATGCTTGGCAGCTTGGCAGCTTGGC
>CAYTNY010000170.1:0-1771 GCA_964439215.1 uncultured Spirochaetia bacterium | reverse complement strand
AAAAAAATAAAGGGAAGAGATAAACTCTTCCCAAATCCAACAAAATCATCTAAAATAGAATCTGATAAAAAAACTAGAAAGGATGATTTGATGGATGTAATAAGTTTAATTGAAAATGCAGAAAACTTCAAGGATTTAGAGAAAAAAGTATATGAATATTTTTGTGCACAGGCTTGTACGTTTATGCAATGGTTGTTAAAAATGCTTGATGTTGAAATAATGGAATGCAGGGACAAAAAAAGATACAGATTGAAAAATTCAAACAGACAGACATCAATAATTACGTTAATGGGTAAAGTGGAATACAAACGGCGATATTACGAGTGCGTTGACGACGACGGTTTAATATTTTACGCGTATTTATTGGATAAGCTGTTGGGAATAAACGGCAAGGAAGAATATTCTGAAAATGTAAAGGAAACAGCGGTGGAAACCGCATTAAGGAACTCTTTTAGAAAAAGCTCGGAATTGATTGAGGAACATAATGTGTATTCCATAAGCCACCAAAGCATATGGAATGAAGTGCAGAAAGCGGGAGAAAAAGCAAAGATTTTGGAAAACCGCAGGACGTCCGAATTTTTACAAGGGGAAACACAAGGGGAAAAGTCCGTACCGGTTCTTTTTGAAGAAAAGGACGGAGTATACCTTAGTATTCAGGGTGAGAAAAAGAAGAAAGAAATGAAAGTTGCGAAAGTATACGAAGGATGGAAGAAAAAGACACCCGGCAGTAAAGAATATGAAACCGCCAACAGATTTTACGTGGCCGGTTATGAAGACGGAGAAATCTTTGATACAAGAGTAAACAGTACAATCGCATCAATATACGATACGGAAAAATTAAAGGTCAAGCTTGTTAATGCGGACGGTGCGACTTGGACGAAACGGGAACAGGAATACGACGCTACAGTAACGCAACAATTGGATCTTTTTCACATACATAAAGCCGTGCTGCGTAACATAAGAGACAAAAAGAAGGCCGGGAAGATAAAAAAATATGTGAACAATAGTAATTATGAAGATGCTTTTTTAACCCTCGAAGGATATTACGATATGGCAAAAGACGAAGATGAACGCGAAAAAATAATGAATTTATTAAAGTATCTGAGTGATAACTTAGAACATTTGCCCAGGTATACGGAACGGGAATTGGACTTGCCGAAAGGGCGTATATACAGAGGGATGGGAACCTTGGAAGGAAGTCACCATAATGTAATATGCGACAGGATGAAAAACAGAGGTATGAGTTGGAGTGTAACGGGAGCCGAACATATGGCAAAACTACTTTGTTTAAATCATAGCGACGGTCTTGAAGACATGTACGATGCAGTATTGCCGGAGGATGTACATGAAATTAATATCGGGGAAATGATAAAGGAGATCAAAAAAGAATCAAAAGAAATTCCCACAAGGGAATTTCTATCCGATTTTAACAAAGGAAAAACGAGCTGCGGGTGTCATTTTAGTCCGTTACCATTTTCCGAAGGTAAAGTTACAAACGGTCGAAAGGCAATAAGAAAGATGTTGGCAAACAACTTGCTTTTTTAGCAGATTCCGGAGGTGTAAAAGAAGAACGGTCGCTATGCTATAATTGAATATCCGACGAATGCATGAAGATTGAACTTGCTCTTTCCCTTCATCCGTCGGCATGAATAAAAAAGCATAGCGAAATGAATTTATCAAATACGTGACCCGTTAGCAACTGACCTTGATAAATTCATTAGTGAAAAAATGTAATCAGATTCGATGATTTTGATACATAAAAAAATTGCCG
>CAYTNY010000169.1:0-1818 GCA_964439215.1 uncultured Spirochaetia bacterium | reverse complement strand
GAATTTTTTTATACTTTACATCACTTATTTTTTTTGTATAATACATAAAAAATAGAGGGGTTGCGGGTCTTTCGGTTAATCGCGGCTTTCTCATATATTCTTAAGGAGGGTAAGCGTTATGAGGATTTTTGTTTGCTGTATTTTTTCTTTTTTTGTTTTTGTTTCATCTGTGCAGGCGTTTTTGGGGGATATTGTAGGCAATGCGGTGCAGGGCGCCGTAAACACAGCCGTAAAAGAGCAGATTAAAAATGAATTAACTTCGGAAGAATCAAAGGAAATGAAGCGGGCCATAGAAAATCAGACATCCCTGGATATCAACTATGAGAATATTGAAAAATGGGTAAAAGAAAACATCAGTTATACGCAGTGGCACAGCAAAGACGATGTTGAAGAGGAAACCATAGCGGACGACTATGACAGAGATGGCAATAAGATAAGAATGAAGGCAATGTCGTGCGAGCACGGTATTGTCACTGTTAAATACTGTGTTGATCAGAGCCAGTGGACTGATCTTGTCAGAAGCCAGGTAATGATGAGTGCCGCGGGCAATATGACCGAAGATGAAGCCGATGATACAGTTTTTGACATTTATGTTGCGAAGCCTTATATTTTATATTTTTCCTGTGCCCGCGAACATGAGGAAAAACTTACGGAAAGCTTTAAAGGGCTTTTTACAAATATGGTAAAAATGGAGATGTCATTTGCGGATATTTTTCTCCAATAAATTACCGCAGGCTTTTTAACATAATGGAGCCTAGCGGCAGGCCCGTGTAGCCGGCAAGCACGCCGCATTTTATTTTTAAAAGAAAAAATATAGGGTAATCTGTTTCGGAAAGCGCCTCAAAGTTTCCCTGGCCTTTGCTTATTATGAAAGGGGCGGTTTCAAATATTTTTAAAAACCCGGCGCTGCAGTATTCGGGTATGGTGCCCGGAGCGTCTGATCCGGAAGATATTATTTTTGCGTATTTGTCAATTCCCGCAAAAAGCGCGTCTTCTCTTGTGGCATCGTTTATTATTGGTTTTTCTTTTACGGCATAGGTTATTTCGGCGCCGAAATCAAGAATAAGCCGCTCTATAAGAACCCTGTCAAAAACCGTTTCCCCGGCATTGTCGCCAAGATAAAGTATTTTTTTGTGTTTAGCTGCCTGTGTTTTGAATTTTTCGTAGTCAAAGACCGCAAATTCCGCATGCAGTATTTCATCCAGGTCCTTTACAAGGTCAAATTCCAGCTGCGCGCCGAAATCAATCACATTGCCCGCTATGGCCGCGCGTATGGAAGTCAAAAGAGGGTCCTTTGAGTTTTCTACCCTTTCTTTAATGTAAGGATAAAGCGAGAGAGCCTCTTTGTTGTATTTTTCTTTCAGCTTTTTATAGGGGTCGGGGTTGTTTGTCATTGTTTTTACGAGTTCGTGTATTTTTCTGCCCATTTTCGGCGGGCATTCGCTGATTAAGATTCCGGGAATTTCAGCCGCGGCCGCGTCCAGGATTTTTTTGTGCAAAACAGGGTCATCGGAAGAGATTTTACCCGCCTGCAGCGCCTGTTTCATAAAACAGGGTATGCATTCAAGAAAAGTTTTCATTATAAACGGCTCCTTATAAGCAAGATGCATATAGATTAACAAAAAACCGGGGAAAGTTAAAGAATTTTTCAGTGTATGGGAGACCGGATATTTTGTAATCTCAAAAACTTAAAACCCATTATATTTTTTTGCTTCCTCTATTCTTTAATCCACGGGTTTGAACTTGAAACCCCGAAATTTAAAACTATTTTTATCCTATGTTTTCACAAACCACAAACCACTAACCACTAATCACAAA
>CAYTNY010000168.1:0-1924 GCA_964439215.1 uncultured Spirochaetia bacterium | reverse complement strand
AACACTCGTTATAATTTGACATCCCCGGATATATATATTATAATCAAATCAAATGAATTATTTTGTCAGATTTACAGAAATATTTTTCGTATAAAATCCGGATATAATAATGTAAAAATTATATATATTGAATTATTAAAAGGTGGTTTATGTCTGCAGAGAGCAAGAAAAACATTGTAAAGATGGCTATGGTGTATGCCCAGGAAGGAAAGTGGGAAAAGGCCATAGGTGAATATAAAAAACTTCTGACCCTGGATCCTACGGATTACAATACACACAATATGCTGGGTGATGCGTATAAAAAAAAGGGAGAAGACGCTCTGGCTTATCAGGAATATATAACCGCCGCGGAAGCATACCTTAAACAGGGGCTCCACGATAAAGCCGCAATAATTTATAAAAAAATAGGAATGCTAAATCCGGATAAATTATCCGAAAAAGACAGAAAAAAACAGATTCTTATTAAAAAAAATGCGGAAGCTGAAAAATTAATAGAAAGCGGTGAAATAGACAAAGCAATAGACACATATAAAAAAATTCTGGAAATAAGCCCGGAAAGTTTTGATGTATACCAGAAACTCGGGGAGCTTTATGCCGAAAAAGGGGATTCTGAAAAATCACTTCAGTTTTTTGAAAAAATAGTGGGTGTATATTTTAAAAACAGGCTTTATAAAAAGGCGCTGCCTGTATATCAGAAAATACTTGAGCTGCAGCCGGATAAATTTGAAATAAAGGAAAAGATAGCCGAGATTTACGAGAGAGAAGGAAATGAATCCGACGCCAAAAGAGAGTATCTTGCGCTTGCTGAATATTACTGGAAAAAGAAAAATGTGGATAAAACAGACTTTTTCGCTCAAAAAGCGGTGGATTTTAAAAGTATAGAGGCTCATTTTTTTAAAGGCGCGGCGCTTTATGAAAAGAAAGAGTTCGGAGAAGCAAAAAAAGAAATGGATATGCTTCTTAAATTTAAAGCCAACCATATTCCGGCGCTGACGATTCTGGGAAAACTTTATAAAGAAACAGGGCAGAAAGATGACGCTATAAATACATTTTTGAGAATTACAAAAGCCTCGCCGGAAAGTTATGAGGCGTTTTCCGAACTCGGCGATATGCAGGACGAAAAAGGGCTGAAAAAAGAAGCGGTTGAAAATTATATTGCGGCGGTTAATATTCTTATAAAAAAAGAAAAGAAAGAGGAAGCCGTAAAAATGATAAACCGGGTCCTTGAAAAAGAACCTGAAAATGTGGAAGTTCTTCAGAAACTTGCTGACGTGTATTCGTCGCAGGAAAATAAAAAAGAAAGCGCGGATGTTTATCTGAAGATATCTGATATTTATAAAAAAGAAGGGATAGGGGAAAAAGCGGACGAATATTATAAACTTGCGGAGGAAACAGATCCCGGCAATCCACAGATAGTTGAGAGGCAGAAGCAAAAAGAAAAGCCGGAAAAAGAAGAAGCGCCGAAGGAGCCTGCTCCGGAAAAGACATTGGATCTGGAGCCGCTGCCTGACCTGGAAGAGACAACCGCTGCTCCTAAAGAGGAAAGATCTGATTCGCTGCCGCAGGATAAACTTAAAATAAAAACAGGGCTTGATGCAATGTTTAAAATGCCGGAAGCTTCGGAAAAACCGCCTGAAAAAACATCTCCCGCGGAGCAGAAACAGCAGGCGCCGGAAAAAACCGCAAAAGAAACAAAAGAAGATATTCCCGGTCTTATAGGGCTTGCGGACAGTTATATACAGACTGGAGCATTTGATGAAGGCATTGAAATGTATCAAAAAGCAATGGCTCTTGATCCGGGCAATGAAGAGCTGAAGAAAAAATTAAACGCGGCTTATTCACAGTATGCCGGTGTTCCTCTTGTGACAGATGAAGGAAAAGAAAAAAAGAAAGACGAAGAGGACAGGAAAAAGAAAGACGAAGA
>CAYTNY010000167.1:0-1928 GCA_964439215.1 uncultured Spirochaetia bacterium | reverse complement strand
GCTCCCGGTAGAAATGCCCTATGCGTACGGTTTTCACGGGCATTCTGGCAAGAAAAGGATCCGCCATCCCATATACATCTATTACATATATTTCCGGGCCGGCGAAAAATCCGAACATGCCTATATTCTGCTGCTCATAATACTTTCTCACACCGCCCCGTACTGTTTTTCCGCCTCCGGCCCAGCTGTGAACAGGCATTTCTTTGCGCAGGCCCGCATTAAAAAGTCCGTTTGTTTTAATATAATAGGCCCTCTCATCCGCAACTCCCCGCTCTCCGATAAACCGATTATTATGCCCCTCCCCTTTTTTCAGCACTGCATAATTACTGCCGTTTATAAGATGGGACCACTCGCTTCCCGCTCCCGCGGAAAACAGCAGCGCAATAACAAGCACTATTTTTGCCGCGTGCTTCCCTGCCCCGATCCTGAAATCCGCGGCTGCAATCGCGGCGATCAGAAAAGGCACGGAAAGAAACCTGCCCGTCATAAAGCAGCCGCCCACTTTTACCGTATAAAACACATACAGCAGCGCGCTTAATGAAACAATAAACCTTTTAAGATCAAAACGCACCAGCGCCGCGATAAAAACCGCGCCGATAACGGGAAGCGTTACAATACCCCTGCGCAGTGAATCTTTCAGGTAAAAAAGCCCCTGATCCCGGTAAAAATCCGGTGATATGGCAGTCGTCATTTTCGCGTAATAAGTATTAGGGAAAAAATAGCCGTAATAAAAAAACGAAAAAACAAACCACGCCGCAAGCGGCGCAAACCCCGCCGCGGCCAAAACAACGGCTTTTCTTTTATCTTTTGATATAAAAAACACATGAATAAGAGCGGGAATAAAAACAAGTATAAGATCCAGCCTGTTTAAGGCTCCGAGCGCTGCCGCCAGGGACAAAAACAGTATTTTTTTATCATCATTTTTCCGTCTGAAATATACAAGAAAAAACACCGCGGCAATCAGATAACCGAGCGCGTTTTCAAGACCCGATGTCGTGTATTCCATGAACGGTTTTGACGCGGCAAGCATAAAGACCGCCAAAACCGCAGCCGGGAAGGATCCTCTGCTTTTAAAAAATATCAGATAAACAGCGGCAAGCGTCAGGAACGCCGAAACAATAATGGATGTAAAAAACGCCTCGCGCGTAAAAAAATAAAATACAGAGAAAAACAGGACCCACAGAGGATTTGTAAAAGACTGCACACGTTCTTCAACGTTCCAGGTCAGGCCGTATCCGTTCACAAAATTATCAACGGTTCTGAAAGATATGTACGCATCCTCCGAAACCCAGGCTGTCCGGTAAATAAGCGCGGCAAAAAACAGAAAAACCGAACATACAAACGCATACCGGATATAATACAGCGCCGGCGTCTTTGGCGGTGCATCCGCACCGGTGCGGCTCCTGCCGTATAAAAAAGCCGCGGCAATAAAAAAAACAATAATCCCGTCAAAAACAAAATTAAAATAATTAAAATTTTCCGCAAGCGCATACAGTATAGGAATCTTTTTTAAAATTCCCGCGGATTCTATCTCCGGGTGCCAGTTCCCCGTGTAATTAAGATATATTTTCAGCAACACCAGCGCAGCAGCGGCTGTTATAAGAAACATATCCCCGCCGGAGGCTCTCAGCCCTTTAAAAGCAAACACAAGCAGCATAAATATCATAAGGCCCGCAGAAGCAAACACAAAAGAATTGACAGATAAATAATACAGCTTTCCCGAGGCCCCCATTGCAACTGACACAACCGCAAGCAGCCCCAGCATCATCAGAACCGCAAACCCGTTTTTTTCCGATGCCGGATTTACCGCATTTTCATTTCCAAGAAATCCTATAAACTGTTTTAATTTCCGCATTATCTTTCTCCCGTTCCCTGCAAATTTTTAAAACATTATACAATATTACATAAAAAAAAACAGTAAGAATTCA
>CAYTNY010000166.1:0-1928 GCA_964439215.1 uncultured Spirochaetia bacterium | reverse complement strand
CATCCAGCTCCTCTATTACTCCCTGCGCTGTGTCCATTACGTATACTTTCCCACCACCTGCGGCTATTTTGTTTTTGTTTTTATGAATCGGAAACGAACCTTTTATGCGGTCAAAATGAATTTCCAAAGGTTCATCAATAGGTATATTCCTTATATGCCTCCCTTCCTTGTTGAATTTCTGTATCCTCCGGTTATACATATCCAGTATGTATATATTGCCGTTCTCGTCTATGCTTACATTGAGGCCGTCCGGGTAAACTCCTTCTGCTCCTCCCTTTAAAAATACACCATCCGGCGTTATGTTTTTTCTTTTTAATTTCAGCACGTCATCCTTAAATTCAGCTACGGTTTTATCCTCATATATCAATTCCAGATTACCGCTGATCATACTCATAACCGGCGCTTCCAGTATCACCTCGGCTTCGTACTGTTCCGGCAGTTTGCTTTCATCTATCTCTGACAGGTTTATTGTCACCACCTTTGTCCCGTCTTCCTTTGTTTCCGTGGTTACTCCCGGCACATCTCCCGCCGTCTCCTGCTCCTGCGCTGTATTTACTCCCATTGCGAATACCGACGCCACGCATACAAATGCCGTTATCAAAACCACCCCTCTAATTTTTAATATTCCCATTTCCGCCTCCTGTTTTGTTCTTTAAATTTTCAAAGAATACTTTCCTTTCTTTCTTCCTCTTTTCAATATTTTTTTTCCTCAGTTTCTTCACATCCATCCATTTAAATTCAACCGGTTTATTCATCTGTATGTTTTTAACCTTTGTTTTTATTCTGCTTTTTCCGAACGCGCCGGCCATCTCACCTTCGGTCTCTGCCGCTACAACCAGTTCTTTTATTTTGTTGCCTCTCGCTTTTACATTTATCTTTTTTTTGTCTTTTACCTTAAACCAGCCTACTTTTTTACCATTCAGGTTGTACATCTCCTGCTCCTCCACCATCCCCGTCTTCATATTTATCTTCTCCACTCTTCTTGCTACCATGGCATCGAGCACTTTTTCCTTTTTCTTTTCAAAAAACCCAACCGCCCTTTCACGCACTTTTTTTCCTTTTTCGTTTTTTGGTTTCGCGTTTCTCAGTTTATCTATAGCCTCTTCCCACTCTTTTTTTGATTTTTCCACATTTTTATTTATATATTCCACTTCACCGTATCTTTTTCCAAACCATCTATTTCTTGCTCTCACACTTATTTTTTGTTCGCTTGTCTCAAGTTCGTTTGTGTCCAATTTTCCCGCATAGACAGCGTCAGTCACGGTGTTTTTCAGCCCGCCCGCAAACGCATACATACTGTTAACCACATTTCCTCCTGACGCTCCGTTTATGCCCGCCATACTCTCTATTTCCTTTTTCATATCCTCTGTCAATGTATATTTTTTTGTCTCGCCATTACCCATAAGATATGTAACCGACATATCAGAAGTATCGGTCAAAAACTGCATTTGAAAAATCCCCCGTGAAGTCACCATCATTTTAACATTTCCATATTCATCCTGTTTCATTATATAATCATAAGCAAGAGGTTGATTTATTCCGTCATAGACAACTTCAGATTCAACCGTAGCGGACATAGTTGTTATATCTTCTGTTCCCTCTTTCTGGGCTGCCACAACATCAGAAAGTGTATAGTCTTCGGAATATACGGACATACGAAACCCTAGAAAAATTACAAAGATAAAAAAAAGGCAGGGTAATGCTTTTTTTCTCGTCATCCAAACCTCCCTAAAAAAACTAATTCAAAAATATTTCCATCAGATGCTCTTTAGATTTTTTGTAACCCCTGTTCGTTTGACCATCAAATTTATAATAATATATCTTCCAAGCGCTGTCAAGTTTTTTTGTAATATTTTTCACCGCAAAATAAAAGCATCCGGTTATCACTATCATCCTGCCAGCCCCAGTTTGTCTTTACAGGATTTACC
>CAYTNY010000165.1:0-2028 GCA_964439215.1 uncultured Spirochaetia bacterium | reverse complement strand
GGATGTTCGGATGTTCGGATGTTCGGATGTTCGGATGTTCGGATGTTCGGATGTTTGGATGTTTGGATGTTTGGATGTTTGGATGTTTGGATCTTCCCAAAACCCAAAACCCAAAACTCATTTCTTCCCATTCTTACTTCTTGACTCAAAAAAAGAAAAATGATATATTTTAAAACCTCAGGCTGCCGGGTGGCCAAATGGTAAGGCATCTGTCTCTGGATCAGAGGACTGTAGGTTCGAGTCCTACCCCGGCAGCCAAAAAACATTCCCGGATAATTCTTGTTTTTGATTTGATATTTTTTTCTTTTATTTTGGGAAAAAATGTTTTATAGTTAGTGTCATAAAACGGGAAAATATTTTTAAGGAGATTATTTTAAATGGCGGAAATTATTGACGGAAAAAAGCTTGCGGCAAAAATCAAAGATGACATCAGGCTGGAAACATCAAAAATGGAGAAAAAACCGGGTTTGGCGGTAATACTTGCGGGGAACGATCCGGGGTCGGTTGTTTACGTGAAAAACAAGGAAAAAGACGCGCTTGAGGTCGGATTTCATTCAGAGGTACACAGACTGGCTGAGGATGTTTCCGAGCAGGAGGTTCTGGATCTTATAAAAAAACTTAATGAAGATGCCGCTATACACGGAATACTTGTTCAGCTTCCTCTGCCCGGCGGTATGGATGAAGACAAAGTAACGAACAGCGTTGCTCCGGAAAAGGATGTTGATGGTTTTACTTACGAAAATGCGGGAAAACTTGTGACAGGCGCGGACGGGCTCACGGCCTGTACGCCTGCGGGGTGTATTGAGATGATAGATTCAGCCGGCGTGGATCTTACGGGGAAAAACGCTGTTGTGATCGGCAGGTCAAATATAGTGGGCAAACCTATGGCAATTCTGCTTTTGAAAAAACACGCAACCGTGACTGTCTGCCATTCGCGCACCCGCGGCCTTCCTCAGACAGCCGCAAAAGCTGATATTCTTGTGGCTGCGATCGGCAGAGCAAAAATGATAGGGCCTGAATACGTAAAAGAGGGCGCAGTGGTAATTGACGTGGGTATGAACAGGGATGAGAACGGAAAACTGTGCGGGGACGTTGATTTTGAAGCGGTTAAGGATAAAGCTTCCTTTATTACGCCGGTTCCCGGAGGCGTCGGGCCCATGACAAGGGCAATGCTGCTGAAAAACACATTAAAAGCTTATAAAAAACAGGTATAACAGGTTTTCCAAATGCCTGCGGAGGCGGTATAATGAAGAATAAAGCGGTTTATGCGGGGACTTTTGATCCTATCACGAACGGGCATATTGATCTTTTAAAACGCGCGGGAACAATGTTTGATGAGATTATTGTTGCGGTTTCCGACAGCAAACATAAAAAAACGCTTTTTGCGCTCGAAGAGCGTGTTGAAATGGTTGAAAAAGCGGCTGCGGGCCTTGATTTCGTCAAAGTAACAAGTTATAGAGGGCTGCTTGTTGATTTTTTGAAAAAAGCAAACAGAAGGGTTGTTATAAGGGGATTAAGGGCTGTTTCGGATTTTGAATACGAACTCCAGATTGCACTGATAAATAAAAAAATGGGACAGAATATTGAAATGATATATATGATGCCGAGAGAAGAATATCTTTATATTTCTTCATCCGCGGTAAAAGAAATAGTTCTTCACAGCGGAAGCGCGGCTAAATTCGTGCCGAAGTTTGTGGAAAAGAGGCTTAAGAAAAGGTTTAAGGAAATGAGATAATCCCTTGTATAACGTCAAAAACCAGAAAACCGCATCAAAAGGAACAAGGCGCCGGGCTGGATTGTAAAATAAATTGCAGCATCTAAAGCATCCGGAAATACATAAGAATACTCTCCCTCTCCCTCAATGGGCGGCGCAGGCACAGCCGCTGTATCATTTTTACTTTGATCTTTTTTTGATTATATTTATGGCAAATACCTGCAAAACATAAAAGCATTCATCTTCGCTCCGTCAAAGAAGATAATATTGTTTTCGTTTTTTTTCCCCCTCTCCCTCGATGGGAGAGGATAGAG
>CAYTNY010000164.1:0-2093 GCA_964439215.1 uncultured Spirochaetia bacterium | reverse complement strand
TACAACCGCAAAAACGTCCTGCCGCATTTTAGCATTTAAAGTCATATCAACCCCAATTCCCTGTTATTTACTGCCTTTTTTTATATAATTTTATTATACTTTTTCTTCAAACAAATGACAATTGTTTTTTATAACTGGAGTTTCCCCATTTTTTAGGGGGTTCAGGTAATTTCGTAGGGGGCAGCCCCTGTGCTGCCCCGCACTAGAGCGTTTCAAGATTAAAAGCCGGTGCAATACAGTGCCTGCATCCTACAACAAAAACACCTATTTTTATTATATTGTTTTTACTTCAAAATCAGATTTTTTATATTATTTTTTGTTTGATTCATATTTTTGGAGAAACTCTTTCCCCGGTTTTTCGTCAAAAACATTATACAAAACGTGGGTGTCCCTTTCCACTTTCTGATTTCTGTTTTTTATTATTATTAAAAGGTTTTCGTGAATTGAACATCAAAAAATGGGGAAACTCCAGTTTTTTATAATCGGAGCTGGAATTCCGGATTGCAGGTTTTATTGCAGCACCTTGATAGAATCGAAGTCCTTTTTTTTTGCACATACCGGAACACTTAATTCATACAGTTATTTATGTCTCCCTCAGGACACTTTCCTATTCCATAGAGCTGTCCTTTACCCGCATTTCTTGTTTTAAGCGTTAATTTGTATTACAAAGTATCCTGCCGCTGCATAACCCTCTCCCTATTCCTTTTTTGGTATTTTTTCTGATTATATTTATAGTAAATACCGGCAAAGCATGAAAGCATTCATCCTTTGCTCATAGGGGGAGAGGGAAATGGTTTATATTTCGCTGTATTTTCGGATGCTTTAGGTGTTGCAATTCATTTTACAATTCAGCGTTTGCTGATGACCCTTTTATTCAAACAGAATTTGTTCAATTCGTCCGCATGGAAACATTTTGTGTTTTCGTTGAAAGATATGGTTATTATTTCATATGCCATGCAGGCCGGGCTTCATAAAATCATAAAAAATGCCCTGCGGACTTTGCCTTCGGCAGCCACGCAGGGCAAAATATACAAGCAAACAAACACTCACAAAACACAAAAAAAACATTGCCAAAAGTAAAAAAGTAAAAATCCAAAAGGTTAATTGTCCCTCGCTAAGCGGAATCCTACATTGTAGTTCTCGTAGTACGGGTGGCGGCAGATCCGGTAGCCAACCTGCTGGCTGTAAGCGTCGCCGCTGTAGCTTCCGCCCTGTATCAGACGGCCGGAGCCGCTCGCAGGACCTTTGTAATCTGTAGATGTTCCGGGATAAACCGCAAACCAATCCCAGCACCATTCCAATACATTTCCCGACATATCATACATTCCAAGAGCGTTCGCGTTCTTTCCGCCGACATCATGTGCTGCATATCCCGAATTACTATCATACCACGCCACAAGCCCGGTCGCTGCCGTATCGGTATAATCCGCTGTTGCTCCGCTCGCGTAATTATACGGTGTCCGGGATGTTCCGTCTATATAGCTTGCGGCATACTGCCACTCGCCTTCTGTCGGCAATCTGTATCCGTTTGCGCTCCAGTTTACATACGGATTATCAAAACTGCCCTCTGTCGTGTTTATGCTGCTTCCATACGCGCCGTCAGTGGAATCCTTTATCGGTGTTGTAAACCCGGAGTCAGAAAAATATACCGGCGTTAATCCTGCTATTTCACTGTAAGCATTACACCACACTATCACATCCCGCCAGTTTATCTCTGTCACAGGCTCGTATTTTGCCCCTGTCGGCTCCGCTCCATCTGTGCCGTCATTTCCTTCCCTGCCCGCATTCGCGAATGTATATCCATTACTTATTGCCCATTGATATACTTCATACCACAACTCATATGTGACTTCGTATTTACCCATTTTAAAAGCTGATATTGTGTGGCTGAAACTGTTTCCACCTGTGTCTTCCTGCGTAAATGTACCGCCGGGTACTGACGTAAAAGATGTGTATGTTAATCCTACTATTGCTTCTGCTTCTGCTGTTGCTGTCGCATTCGGCGTACTTGTCGCCGTTGCCGTAGGCTCTGTCGGCGTACTTGTCGCCGTTGCCGCAGGCTCTGTCGGCGTACTTGTCGCCGTTGCCGCAGG
>CAYTNY010000163.1:0-2152 GCA_964439215.1 uncultured Spirochaetia bacterium | reverse complement strand
TTATTGACAGGGTCAAAAACACATGTTAAATTATATCAAACCAAAAGGCGGAATTAATGAAAAAAAATTATGTTGAAATCAGCGAACTTTTAAAGGCGATTGCCCATCCGGTCAGATTGAAAATAATAACGGGTGTTTTAAAGGATGAATGCAATGTCTCGGGAATACAGAAAAAGCTTGGTCTTCCGCAGTCAACTATTTCCCAGCATCTTAAAGTGCTGAAAAAAGAAAAAATTCTGGAATCCAGAAAAGAAGGAGTTAAAGTCTGTTACCGTGTTGTGAATGATAAAATCAGGGACATTATAAAAATAATTGAAAAATGACTTTTTTTATCCGCATATATCGTATTATCTGAATATACAGATAATTAAATAATTCTTTTAAAGGAGGCAGTGCAATGAATAAAACGGATGTTTTAGTGGTGGGAGGAGGTCCGGCTGCGCTTATTTCCGCGTTGACGGCCAAATCAAATAATCCCGGCAGGGAGGTAATGCTTTTAAGGAATTATGAAAATACTCCGATACCCTGCGGGATACCTTATGTTTACGGGACGCTTAAATCCGCGGAAGATAATTATATGCCTGACGCGCCGCTGGAAAAAAACGGCATCAAACTCAAAGTTGACGAAGCGGCTTCGGTTGACGCGGCAAAAAAAGTCTGTAAAACAAAATCCGGCGCGGAGATTGCGTATGAAAAACTTATAATAGCGACAGGGTCGAAAGTTGTTGTTCCGAAATGGCTGGAGGGCGCTGATCTTGATGGTGTCTGTACAATAGAGAAAAATAACAGGAAAATAGAACAGACAAAAACAGTTCTTGAAAATGCCGGGAAAATTGTAGTGGTGGGAGGAGGTTTTATCGGGGTTGAACTTGCTGATGAGCTTAACAAAAAAGGAAAAGATGTAACAATTGTGGAGCTGCTTCCGCACATATTGTCTCTTGCGTTTGACAGCGAGATTGCGGAAAGAGCCGAGCAGACGGTTAAGGACAGAGGTGTTAAAGTTGAAGCGGGTTCCGGGATAAAAAAAATACTTGGCGATAAAAAAGTTTCGGGTGTGCTTTTGAATAACGGCAGAGAACTGAAGGCAGATGCAGTTGTTCTTGCGCTGGGCTATCGGCCCAATGCCGAGCTGGCTGAATCAGCGGGCCTGAAAATAACGGAAAAAGGGTTTATTGACACTGATGAATATATGCGTACAAGCAATGATGATATTTTTACGGCCGGTGACTGTGCTTTTAAAAAAGATTTTAATACAAACAAATCCAGCCAGGTAATGCTGGCTTCAACCGCGACTACCGAGGCAAGAATAGCCGGTATAAATGTTTTTAATATAAATCCAAGTTTTAAAAACCAAGGCACTCTTGCCGTATTTTCGACTGCTTTTGGAGAAAAAGCTTTTGGGGTGGCCGGGATTACCGAAGCAGAGGCAAAAAAAGAAGGTATAGAAGTGGTTGTGGGCAGTTTCGAGGATGTTGACAGGCATCCCGGCAAACTTCCCGGGGCTTCTTCGCTGTTTGTTAAGCTGATTATTTCGAAACAGGAGGGGATAATAATAGGCGGTTCGGTGTGCGGAGGCTTGAGTTCCGGTGAAATAGTAAATATAATAGGTTTTATGATACAGAATAAAATGAATGTAAAATCAATATTTACCGCCCAGATAGGGACACATCCTCTGCTTACCACGGCTCCGACAAAATATCCTCTTGTAAAGGCAGCGGAGACAGCCGTGAAAAAAATGAAAAACTGAATATAAGCCGGAGAAATTTACGCTTCCGGCGCGGCCCGTGTTTGCGGCCGCGCCGGCTTCTGCTGCAGCGGGCCTTTCCGGCGCCGCGATACCAATACTTATGAAAAAAGCAGGCTTTGACCCTGCCCGGTCTTCAAATATCATACTTGCAACAGTTACGGATGTTGTAGGCTTCTTCGCATTTTTGAGCATAGCATCTCTATTTGCACGTTTTCTTATATAGATGGAAATTGGAACTCTGACTTGTGAGTAAGGGACAGCCATCGACAGAAAAAGGGCTTAAATTTTATCAAATGCCGCACTAAAACAGCAGCTTCGGAGCAGTTGACTATTTGCCGAAATGTAAAATAAATTGCAACACCTAAAACAGCCGAAAATACATAGGAATATAAACCATTCCCCTCT
>CAYTNY010000162.1:0-2187 GCA_964439215.1 uncultured Spirochaetia bacterium | reverse complement strand
GTATTACTTTTTTCACTTTATTTTACCATACATTTAGACTTCATTTATGCGAAACTCCGCGCGAACTAAGTGGATTCTGTCAATGAACAGCACTGCAATCCCATTTTTTCTTTTATTTATTAGCCTGCGAAACCTAAGGCAATATTCAATATCTTCAGGTTCGCAGTGCGGCAAAATAAAAAAAAATCAGACTATCATCGGGCCTTCGGGATTATATGTTTCTTTCGCTCCTATATGCTCTACCCTGCGGGTCCAGTTCTTTCCTAAAAAATAATATCTTATGCTGTCTTTTTCTTTATTCATAATCTTTTCAATCTCACTTTTCATCACCACAAATCTGTCCGGAGCCACAAGACATTCAAAAACAGAATTCTGCACGCGCTGCCCGTAATTTTTGCATACCTTGGCTATTTTCCTCAGCCTCTTTGCCCCTCCCTCGCTTTCTGTACACACATCATAAGTTATCAAAACCATCATAACAAAGCCTCCTATCTGCAGAAAAACGGCGGATAATTTTCCATATCACCGCGCATGTACCGCGCCAGCAATAATGCCTGCGAATACGCAATAAGACCGATTTCTATTTTTTCATTCAGAAACGGATGAGTTATCTCCTCTGACTTTCTTTTCTGCCATGTTTCAAGCAGGGTCTTTCTTGCGCCGTCTTTCATCTTTATCCCCTGTCCTTCGCTTTGTGTAAAAGAATCAGCTGTTATCTGCTGTCTGTTTATCAGCGACAATACAAGCCTGTCTGCCATATAAGGCCGCAGTTCCTCCATAAGGTCCAGCGCCAGACTCGGCCGCCCCGGCCTGTCCCTGTGAAGAAACCCGACAGCAGGGTCAAGCCCCACACTTTCAAGAGCTGAGCGGCAGTCATGGACAAGCAGAGTATAAACAAAGGAAAGCAGTGCGTTTATATTGTCTTTCGGCGGCCTCCTGCTGCGCTCCGTAAAACAAAACGCCTCTTTTTGAGCGACTATTAATTCGTTAAAAACTGAAAAATACAGATATGACGCCATCCCCTCTATCCCTCTGAGTTCATCAAGACCGGAACATCTGTCGGCCTTAAATACCATCAGCGACATATCATCCATTGCTTTTTTAACTTTTGCAGCATCTGTATTATTCGGATGGTCCCTTATAACGCGGGCAAGAACAGTCCTTGCGTTTGATATTTTGGACATTATAAACAATTTTGCCAGACCCGCGCTCTGTGCTTCATCATCACTCAGGCGGTACTGTTTTTTGCGCAGCAAGACATTCCCCGACACCGGGCCTTCCACTCTCGCCAAAAATCTTCCGTAATGATTTAAAAAAGTAAAACAAACCCCTCTTTCCGCACACATACCCAGCAACGAATGGCTTGCGCCTCTATGTCCGAAATACACAATGCCTTCAAGATTATGCACAGGCACTCTGAACCTTTCTTCCTCGCCCACACGCACAACAACATTTTCACCGTCACGCCCCAGGTATGATTCAGGCGTTGTTACATAAAGCACATTAAGCAGTTTACGCATTGTCTTTTTCCTCAATGTTTTCTTTTATATATTTATCAACCTTGCCCTTTTTGGATTTTACTGTTTTAGGCACGCATATATCAAAAAGCGAGCAGTTTTTGCACCTTACACCATCGGGAACTTCCGGTGTTATGCCGCTGTTTATCATATTGTGCATATCCCCGCACGCCTCTTTTACGCTGCGCCTTAAATCATCGTCAAATACTACAGGAAGCCTGCGCCTGGTCTGCCAATAAAACAAATCTCCGCTTTGTATTGACACGCCGTAATTTTCTTCCAGACACATTGCCTGCGCACAAAGCTGAGCCTTATCACAGATGCCTGCTTTGGGTTTTCCTCTTTTATACTCCACAGGCCTCGGCGCCCACAACCCTTCTGTTTTCGGAAACGCAATGCCCGCTTTTGCGGGAAAAAATTCAACCACATCCGCCACACCAAAAATACCCAATTCCGCGGACCTCACGCTTACCGAGCGTTCAATTACCGCGCCTTCCCTGTATTCTATATGCTTGCTGTTATCCACTCTGTCGTGAAGCAGCCTTCCTTCCGCGGTCAGTACATTTTCCACCCACTGCCGCTCCACGTGAATAAGCGCCCACTGCCTGCGGCAGAAAAAATAATGCTGTATCCCTGACAGCGCAAGCAGGTCTTCTTCGGTATAAGACAT
>CAYTNY010000161.1:0-2318 GCA_964439215.1 uncultured Spirochaetia bacterium | reverse complement strand
CTTAGATGATTACCAATAACCAATACAGGAGGTTATTAGATCTTATGAACAGAGAGAACAATCTGGAAAAGGCAGCATTAAAGGCAGGAATGGACGTAAAAACAGCAAGGAAATATGTAAAAAGCGGGGCGCCGCCGGAAAACAGGAAGAAAGGGTGCGTTAGACGGACGCGGAAAGACCCTTTTTCCGATGCCTGGGAAGAAATTAAGCCCTATTTGGAGGCCAATCCGGGTTTAGAAGCCAAGACATTGTTCGAATATCTTCAGGATAAGTACCCGGGAAAGTACCAGGACGGCCAGCTGAGGACGTTACAAAGGAAAATAAAGAGCTGGCGTGCTGTTGAAGGGCCGCCCAAGGAGGTATTCTTCCCTCAAAAACACTATCCCGGTGTATTAGGGGCTTCGGATTTCACGCATATGAACTCTCTTGGAATAACAATCAATGGAGAAAGTTTTAATCATATGCTGTACCATTTTGTTTTAACATACTCTAACTGGGAAACTGTCAGTATTTGTTTTTCGGAAAGCTTTGAAAGCCTGAGCGAAGGGCTGCAGGAAGCGTTATGGAGATTAGGCGGAGTTCCTTTAAGACACAGGACGGACAAATTAAGCGCGGCAATAAACAAAGACTGCAACAGAAAGGAATTCACAGACGGCTACAATGCTCTGCTGAACCATTTTGGTATGGACGGCGAACATACGAACCCTGACAGCGGCAATGAGAACGGCGATGTGGAACAAAGCCACAATAGATTAAAAATAACAATTGCCCAGGCGCTTATGATGCGCGGCAGTAAAGATTTCAGAAGCAGAGACGAGTATAAAGAGTTTTTAAGAAAGCTTATAACCAAGAAAAACGCAGGAAGACAGAAAAGATTTGAAGAAGAGATAAAACTTTTAAAAAGACTCCCCGCCGAAAAATTAAACACCCAGAAGAGATTTGTTCTTAAGGTGGGCAAAAGCAGTACAATTAACATTTTGCACAACACTTATTCACTCGACAGCCGATTAATAGGGGAAAAAGTTGAAATACGGGTAAATTCAGAAACGCTGGAAGTCTGGTACGGACAAAAACGGGTAGACATATTGCCCCGTTTGCGCGGAGAATCCAGAAGTTTCATTAATTACAGGCATATAATCACATGGCTCAAGAGAAAGCCCGGAGCATTTAAAGATTATAAATTCAGAAACGACCTGTTTCCTTCCACGACGTTTCGAATAGCATACGATGTCTTAAAAAAACAGTATCCTGACATTATCGGCGATAAGAAGTATATTCAAATATTGGATTTGGCGGCTAATGAAACAGAATCAGGAACAGAACTGGCTCTCAGACATCTTTTGCAAAAAAACATTGCTCCTGATTATGAAAATGTAATAAGAATTATGGATTTAAAAGATGAGCAGACAATTGTAATTGAACCTGAAGTGAGTAAAGTAAACTTATTTGAGTATGACCGGGTACTGTCCGCTGGAGGTGCCTGAAATGAAAACAAAAAAAACAAATAAACAACTATTAAGCAAAAGGCTGAAAGAGATACATTTACCGACCATAAGGGCGTGCTACGAAGATGTCGCGAAAGAAGCCGTGAAAAACAATATGGGTTATGAAGACTTTTTATTTGAATTGGTAGAACTTGAGGCTGTTGACCGGAAACAAAGAAGAATAGATCGTTTGCTGAAGCAATCCGGTTTGCCGCTGCAAAAAAATATAGATACTTTTGATCTAAAGCGCCTGCCTTTGAAAGAGGTTCAGAAGGTAAAAAGCCTGCTTGATGGGGATTTTACCGAAAAACAGGAAAATGTGCTGGCCTTTGGCAATCCCGGAAGCGGTAAAACGCATCTGTTATGCGCTATAGGGCAAAATCTGGTAAGAAACGGCAAAAAAGTATATTTCAGCAGCTGTAATTTACTGGTTCAGGAACTGCTTGCGGCGAAAAAAGAGCTTAAGCTTGCTAAAATATTGAAGAAATTGTCCGCTTATGATACTCTAATCATAGATGATATAGGGTATGTGCAGCAGAATCGCGAAGAAATGGAAGTTTTGTTCGCTCTTTTTGCCGAAAGATATGAACGAGGAAGCATTATGATAAGCTCTAACCTGCCATTTTCAAAGTGGGAACAGATATTTAAAGACCCTATGACCACGGCAGCCGCTATTGACAGGCTGGTTCATCACAGCGTGATACTGGAACTTAATTTATCCAGTTTCCGGCTCGAAGAAGCAAGAAAAAGAACCGATAAAAATAAGGGAAAAATTAAGACGCGAACAGGGAAAAATTAGTGTCGCCAACAGGGAATTCTAATTGTCGTTGAACA
>CAYTNY010000160.1:0-2331 GCA_964439215.1 uncultured Spirochaetia bacterium | reverse complement strand
CTTCAGGAGTAATAATATTTATGGTTCATTTATATTTTATGTACGGGGATCCATTAATGTTTGTTACGGTTCAAAAAAATTGGAACAATTCAATTGTTTTTCCGTTTTGGGATTTTTTAAAACACTTAAAAAACTTCACTGTTGAATTTCAATTAAAATTTACCGGGGACAGAGTGAATATGTCCTTTTTGTACACCTTATTCTCAATATTTTTACTGATTTACGGTTATAATAAAATTAACCGCGGATTATTTTATTACTCAGTAATCACGCTGATTTATCTGAATTCAATAAACCATATCCAGGCAAGCAACGGAAGATATATTTCAAATATTTTCCCTGTTTGGATACTGTTTGCTTTATGGGTCCTTAATAAACAAAACCCGCGATTTTTTTTATTTTGTTCCATGGTAATAATGAGTTACTGGCAGATATATTTGATTTTCAGGTGGGTCTTGGGCAGCTGGGTGCAATAAATTATTGATTGATTATAAGTAATTGTCCCAAACGCTTTGAAGTGACTTTCATTTTTATCCGCTCCGGTCTTTCCTTACATCCCCAGCAGTTTGTATATTAAAAACGCGGGCCAGACAAGGGCTTTTAAAACTCCGAGTGCGCCTTCCCAGAATCCTGCCGCTGTCTGGATATAATAGACCGCGGCGCCTATGAATGCGAGCCCGTAAACCGCACCTGCGCCGCCGCCGTCAGAGCCGGTTTTTTTCTCAACGATACAGCAGCTTCCGCTGTTCTCTTTTTGCATTTCTTTTTCTATTTCCTTCTCTATCTTATCCCCGATCGCGCCTCCTATTGCGCTTCCAATTGTTTTCCCCGTCTTTTTTTTCGTTTTTTGAGCCTTTTTCTTTGCTGTTTTCACCGCCATAATATCCTCCTGAATTTTCACCGGATTGTATTTTAAAAGTTCAATGCACCGGCAGCAGACTTTAGAAATATCCGTAATGTGAATAATAAAAATCCTTTGTATCCTGCTGGGAATTATTCACCCAGACTCCGCCGCTTTGATTGTCATACCGCCAGCCTTCACTCTCCGCCTTAAACTCCGGCAGTTCATCCCCGGGGGCGAGAGTCAGAACTTCCACTTCGTTGTTGTCTCCGCTTAACCTGACAGCTCCGTGCGGGCAGGTTACTTTCACGGCAGGAACACGTCCAAGGTACTTTTTAAACTCTGCGGCATTCAGATCTTCCGGGACTTCGCCCATTGTATCCGCATTATATATTCTGACCGCCCCCATAATGGCGCTAATATTCCCGCGGGTTGCTCCTTCTTTTGCCTTTTCAAGCACATCAATAAATACCGGCAGGGATATTCCCGCCAATACACCCACAATACCTATGGCTATCATCAGTTCAATAAGAGTAAAACCCCTTCCGTACCTGTGTTTTTTCATAACATCCTCCATCATCTATATACCCACAGCCATATATTAATTAACAGCCATTATAATACTATTTTCATAGGAAAAATGCAATATTACAATCTCCTGTTTTTTTATCTTATAGCTTGCAAGTTTTATTGCAACACTTCGGGCTCCAGAAAAGCACAGAATCTGTTTGAATCCGCATCACTGCCCGAAGGGGGATTTATAACAGACATACCCGAAATCACTGTAATTGCGGGGGCCCAAATGGATACTTTTGCGCTGAAAACCGGTTACCGTTTTTGTACGGCAGACATCACGATTCCCGGAACTCCGGAAACAGTTAAAATAGACCTTTCGGGATTTTTTATTTCAATGGGAATTATAGCGGGATTTTAACTTTTATCCGGTTTCACAAGCGCAAAATTCAATTTGTTTTTTCGGGAATTTTTTCTATGTAACCGTAAAGAATGCCGCGGTCCTCTTCGCTCAGCGCCACAAAACGCAGCCCCGTATCGTAGCATTCGCCGTCATCTGAGCCTTTGCACCAGCACACTTCACAAAAAGCCTTTACAGGCGCGTTATTTTCTTTCCCGGAAAACGGCATTGCGACCCTTATTATCTCACCCTCGTCCACTTTATACGGGAGCTGCATGCAAAGACCGCCTTTTGAGATATTTGTGGTTTTTACGGTAACCTGATATTTGGAATATACTTCCAGTTCCGTTGACATAAAGCGGCACTCAACATCTTCTGTAAAATCAAAACGCCTGTCCCGACGGCGCGATTCAAGCCCTGAAACCAAATCCCACCTCACGGTTTAAGGTTTAAACGTCATATTTTTCACGTTTAAATATTTATAACGCAGAATAGGCACTAAGTCAAGAAAATAGTGAAAAGAGAAAATAGTGGTTTGTGGTTTGTGGAAACCGAAAACATTGAGCTTTGAGCTTTG
>CAYTNY010000159.1:0-2345 GCA_964439215.1 uncultured Spirochaetia bacterium | reverse complement strand
AAAAAAAAGGAATTTAATTCTATGAAGTGTTGCAATAAAACTTGCGATCTGGAGCGGGGGCGTTGGAATAAAAAAAACTTGACCTTTTCCCGGTGATATAGTATTGTAATGCGGACGAAAAGAAAAAAGAGATGTCCTTTAAATCGGTCCTGCGAGACCGGTAAGGAGAAAATGACAGGCCTCCTTTCTGCCTCTTGCGGGAAGAAGGCTTTTTTTGTTTGACGCCTTTTTCGCCGCGGAGAAAAACAGAGGGCATCCGTGAAAACGGAGAGCTTAAAATGGAAGAAGAAATTAAAATCAAATCCGAGATCCTTGACGCGGAATCAATCAGCCGCGCTCTTACCCGTATTTCCCACGAAATCCTTGAAAAAAACAGAGGCGCGGAGAATCTTGCCATTGTCGGCATAAAGAAAAGAGGCGATATACTCGCGGAAAGAATAGCCGAAAACAAATAGAGTTTTTTTCCTTAACGGAAACACGGGGTCAGGTCTTGACTTGTGACATGTTGTGTCAAAGGTGTTACAACTCAAGACCTGGAACAGAGTTTTTTTCCTTAACGTAAAAAATTATGAATTTTCCGTCTTTAGGCATTTATAACCTTTTCTAAAAACACAAACTTTTTTTTGTTTTTTACAACTAAATACTTGATTTTACTACTTTTAGCAAGTATACTATAGATACGCTGAAATGCTAACATAGCCAAATGGCAAATAAAAATAAAAGGGAGGTGAGCTCGTGTCAGAAAAAAAGAAAGTATTTATATTACGCAGCCCTTAATCATTTTATATAACTAAACGGAGAACAAAGGAAGAAAAAAGGAGAAACCGCATATGGAGCAACACAAAGAAAAAAATATGCGTATCCCTTATTGGCGGAAGGGTGATTAAAAATGGAGAAAACAATAACATTAACATTCAAAGTAAATAAAGAGGTTAAAGACAATTTATATAACTTTTGCGACGCACAGGGGCTTAAAATAGGAAGATTTTTGGAAAAAGCTGTAACACATGAGATTGAAAGAGAACGAATTAAAGAAAACTATCTTAAAATGCGAGACAAGGCTGCTTTTCAAGACTTTGAAAAAAGAAGGAAAGAAACTGAACAAGATTTTCTATTACTCGCGGAAAGTGAAGAAAAACGACTAAAAAAGAAAAAGTAAATTTTAAAGAAGTATGCACAGCATGGTGATGAGAATACTAAGAATTATAGAGCCTGCTACATCAAAATTTCAAATGCTATCTCTGGCCGAACAGAAAGAATTTAAGAAGTTAATGTTATGGCTTGCTAGACTGCCTAAACCTCTGACCAAGTATAAAGAAATTATTATACTTGATTCAAGAAAAGGGGAATATAGGTTTGAGCCTGGCAAGGATCGATTGGTTCCGAAATTTCGTGTTTGGTTTCACATTGATCATGACAACACTTTGGTAATTGCGGACTTTGATTAATTGATGCTTGGCCCCTTCAGCTTTGTAATTTTTTAGAAACGTATTGAGAAATACGGAGTACAAGTATTCCCCAAAATTGCTAAATCCCAGCAGATGCCCTTTCCTTAAACAAAAGGTGCCAGGCACCAGTAGTTTTTGGTCATAAAATCTTTTTCTTCTATTTGTTCCGCCTTTTGATATATCTCGAAATCAAGCGGTACATGAAAATCCCGGCATACAAAATGACTCGTTACTATTTGTTGCGCATGGACGTAACTGTTTGAACAGTGGTCGTAAAAAGTACCGGTATATGCTATATCTTTTCCTGTCTTGTGCAAAAGTGTATCGTCAAAAATTAACGTGCCTTTGCTTATCCGGTTCTTTTTTATTGCCTGCCGTATCAGCTCGTTTCGTACCGCTTCCAGCTTCTTATCATCCCACGGAGAGTCTGTCATAAAATTATTTTTCGCGCTTTGATCCCTATGCCCTGTAAACAGGTCATTCATTGCTGCTACCGTATGATTATCGCAGACTATAAGGCCTGTTAAATACTCCTCCAGATGTCTTCTTTGCGCGCTGTTCATTTTTAAAGCAGGTATGCCGGCAAAAGCGTGGATAAATCCGGGAATCTCCGTTATGGGTATCATAATCCGCATCCGTCTTTTGATAGCTTAATAATTTTATACTGTTTGTGCGAAAACCACGGGCGGCAGCTCGTGGATGAGCACCTAAGTAATAGCGCCCCGAAGGGGCGTACTTTACAGTAAAGAATACCACGGGCGTAAGTCCGTGGTATTCTTATAATATCACGTTTCCTCCAAAAAACGATATGAAACGTAAAATCTAAAGAAAATTCGAAATAACCAACTTCAATATGGTTTTCAGTAACCGGCAATAAAACTTGACAAAATAATGGGG
>CAYTNY010000158.1:0-2532 GCA_964439215.1 uncultured Spirochaetia bacterium | reverse complement strand
TTTTTATCAAATCAAAACCATTTATGCAGGGAGAACCGCACTGAAGCGCGGCTCTCCCGAAGCTTGTAGTCCGGCTACTTTTCCTGCACTGCATTGGAAATTCCGAATTTCTCCACCAGTACTTTCGCCGTATTCGGCGTCAGGAACGCGGGAAGAGTCGGCCCTATCGCGACATTTTTAAAACCAAGAAACAACAGCGCCAGCAGCACTGCCACTGCTTTCTGCTCATACCAGGCTACCTTAAATTTTATGGGCAGTTTATTTATGTCATCCAGCCCAAAGACCTCTTTAAGCTTCATCGCCACAACAGCCAGCGAATAGGAATCATTGCACTGGCCCGCGTCAAGCAGCCGCGGTATGCCGCCTATATCGCCCAAATCAAGCATATTGTACCTGTATTTGGCGCAGCCGGCCGTCAATATAACCGAATCTGCCGGCAGTTTCTCCGCGTAGCGTGTAAAATACTCTCTTTCTTTGTTTCTGCCGTCGCATCCCGCCATAACCACAAACTCTTTTATGGCGCCGCTTTTCACGGCTTCAACAACTTTATCCGCAACAGACAGAACCGAATGGTGCGCGAAACCGATTGTAAGCTCTTTGCCCGGCTTTTCTTCCAATCCTTCCATTGATAAAGCCTTTTCAATAACCTCGGAAAAATCTTTTTCCCTGCCTTTTTCCCTGTCCGGTATGTGCTTTATTCCGTCAAAAGAGACCAGCCCCGTGGTAAATATCCTGTCTTTATAGGATTCACGCGGTTTTTGAATACAGTTTGTCGTCATCAGAATCGCTCCGCTGAAGTCCTCAAATTCTTTCTGCTGAGCCCACCACGATGTTCCGTAATTTCCCGCAAGATGGCTGTATTTTTTAAACACAGGATAGGCGTTCGCGGGAAGCATTTCTCCGTGGGTATACACGTTTATGCCCTTGTCCCGGGTCTGCTCAAGCAGTTCGTGAAGGTCTTTTAAGTCGTGCCCGCTGATGAGTATGGCTTTCCCTTTTTTCGTTCCTGTGGAAACCTTTGTGATTTCCTGTTTCCCGTAGGTTTCGGTATTTGCCGCGTCAAGAAGCGCCATTGTTTCAGCCGAATACTTTCCTGTTTCAACAACCAGCGCGAGCAGCTCTTCGGATGAGCCGCCTTTTTCCGCGGTTTTTGCCATTGCCCTGTGCATAAAATCAAATATCTCCGGGTTTGTCCGCCCAAGTAAAAAAGCGTGGTCAAGATAAGCAGCCACTCCTTTGAGCCCGTAAATCACAAACTCTTTAAGCGACCTTATATCCTCATCCGTTTCCGCGGTAACCGCCGCATCCGCGTATTTATCTTCAATTTCCTTCTCGTTTTCCGCGTACCAAAGAGCACAGTCAGGCATATTTTCTTTGTTTTTAACCTTTTTCAGGAGCTTTTGTTTTAACGCAAGCCCTTTTTTTATTGACCTTAAAACACGCTCCCTGCTGAAACTCACATTTGTTACTGTTTCAAACAGCGCCTCCATTACAAATACATCAGCTTCCTTTTTTAATTCTTTTTCAATTCCGCCCTGCATGCAGACCGTTGATATTCCCTTTGCGGTATATATCAAAACATCCTGCAGATTTGAAACATCATCCGGTTTGCCGCACACTCCCGCTTTCACACACCCTGTATTTCCTTTAGTTTCCTGGCACTGATAACAAAACATTGTAAATCCTCCTTGTATGATTTTTTCGCTTAATCTTTCAAAAAACCTCCTTTCCTTTATAAGATTTACTACTAAATTAGTGATAAATTATGTCAAAAAAAAGCTGCTATTTCAGGCTGATAAGTTTTTCAACAGACGACCACAGCAGCCTGCTCCGGTCATACAGGTCAAAACAATAATCTGAACCCCGCCAGCCCGTAACAAGAAGCCTAAGGGCCCCCATGATCATAATAAAAAGATGCTCCGGCGGAACCTCTGCTGTAATTTCTTTCTTTTTCTGTCCTTCTTTAATTATTTTCATCAAAATCACTTTGTGGCCGTCTATGGTTTCAATAATCTTTTTAAAAACTTTTTTTTCACCGATAAAAATATCATGAGGAAACATAACCGCTGCCATTGCCCTGTCGCCCTGAAACTGAGCGCATCTTCCCAGAAAAAATATCTTTATTTTCCCTGTGCTGCCCCTGTCAGATTCAGCGATCTCCTCCAATATCCCGGTAGTCTGCGTTTTAAATCGTTCAATCATGCCGGAAAGTATTTCATCTTTGTTTTCAAAATGTTTGTAAATAGCAGGATTCGTGGTTTTTATCTTTTTGGCGATGTTTCTGACAGTAAGAGCTTTAATACCCTTTTCAGAAACAATTTCTCCCGCTGCTGTTATGATCTGCTGCCTGCGCTCCTCGTGTTTCATAAAACCGCCTTTAAGGTTAATACTTGCTAACTAAATATACTATACAGCAGAAAAAGCCAAATGTCAAGACAAGGGCTCGGAGGCTCGGAGGCTCGGAGGCTCGGAGGTTTGGCAAAACCATATCGAAGACTCGGGATATCAGCGGTTTGTGTATTTGGCTCTTCC
>CAYTNY010000157.1:0-2590 GCA_964439215.1 uncultured Spirochaetia bacterium | reverse complement strand
GCGGAAGGTCGTCTCCCTCATCAGCAAAATCATCGTCTGCCGGAGGAGGCGGAAGATCATCGCCGTTTTCTCCAAAAACATCATCCATCGGAGGCGGCGGAAGGTCGTCATCTGAAGCAAAATCCATATCACCACCGGGCGGCGGCGGAAGATCAAAATCGTCCTGCGCAGCCAGTTTAAATGCAAACATAAGAACAAAAATAGACATAATTACAGCTAAAAAACCCCATTTTCTAAACATATAAACCTCCTGAAAAATATTATCCGAACTGTTATCAATTTTTGGAGCGGGAAACGGGATTTGAACCCGCGACCCCCTCCTTGGCAAGGAGGTGCTCTACCACTGAGCTATTCCCGCAGTCAAAATTGTTTTAATATTATAGTCATTTTCCTTTTTTATGTCAATGCTAACTTTCCGAAACCGGGTCAGCCTGTTTGGAATACAGAGTTCAACGTTAAAAAAAACTGGACTTTCCTTCTTTTAAAAACCGGAGCCCGGACATTATACTCTGCATTTTCTCTTTTTAAATCCGGAAAATATACTTTTTCGACGCTTGATCGTCTTTTTTATTTCAGCAATTTCCTGTTCCGCCATGTCTTCACCCTTTTTTATGATTTCCTTCTTTTTTGTTATATCAAAAGGATTTATATTGTTTATCTCGGGTTTTATTATATAATCAGCGTCTTTATAGGACTTTAAGGCTGTATTTTCCTGTATGGAAAGCTGCCAGCTTGTCCATACAATATTAAAAATATCCCTTTTTTTCATAAGATCGGATCTTGCTTTTGCCATAACATCAACGCCAAGAACAAACCTGCATCCTTTTCTTCTGAGAATATTTACGGGAACATTGTTTAATATTCCTCCGTCAACAAATACAGACCCGTTTAAGACCGCAGGATTAAATATTCCGGGCAGGCTGCAGCTGGCCCGTATGGCCGCCCCCATCGGCCCTTTTTCAAAAACAGTTTCTTCGCCTTTTAAAAGATCGGCTGCCATAACCGCAAATTTAATTTTCGTATTTTCTATTTTTTCCGAACGCGAATGTTTTTTTATAAAAGTTTCAAGTTTTTCTATGGAAATCAGGCCTTCTCTCGGAATTGTCATGGACGCAATCTCCAGCCAGTTAAAATCCATTGCCAATTCTTCTATTTCCGCCGGCGAAACCCCTGAGGCATATATCCCGCCTATAATACTCCCCGCTGACGTGCCCGATACCATATCCGGTTTCAGTCCATGCGCTTCAAGAACTTTTAGAACGCCTATATGGGCCAGTCCATATCCGGCTCCGCCGCCCAGCGCCAATCCAAATTTCATATAAAACACCCCTCAATTATTATAATGATATTCTTATCTTCCCAGCCCCAGGTCATTACATACCTGCTCTATGGTTTCCAGACTTACTTTTTCTTTTTTCAGAAGAAATGACTCTAAAAGTGCGTTGTCGCATATAGTATTGATAAGCCTTGGCGTTCCTTTTGAAAACTCATATACGGCATCAACCGCCATTTCAGAAAAAACTTCTTTTTCTGCACCCGCTACTTTCATTCTATGATTTATATAGTTTTCAGTTCCTTTTTTATCAAGCCTCTGCAGCTTGAATTTTATTGCTATCCTCTGCTGCAGCGGAGGGTCTATCATAATATGCTCTTCCAGTTCGGGCATGCCGATAAGGACCAGTGTAAGAAGTTTTCTGCCCGGCACTTCAAGATTCAGCAGCCCTCTGAACTCTTCAAAGATTTCTTTTGACTTAAGCATGTTTGCTTCATCTATAAGTATAATGGGTTTTTTACCCTGCTCATACAGCTCCATAAGCCTTTCATAAAACTGGGGCAAAAGATGCTGCTTTTCCTCAGCCGGATTTTCTATTCCTATCTGCAGCGCGATCCTCTTAAGTATCCATGAAGCGGATATTTCAGAATGAACCATAACCAAAAGCGATTCTATGAATTCATCCCTCTCTCCAAGTTTTTCCAGTGTTTTTCTGGCCAGAAGAGTCTTTCCGGCCCCTATATCACCCAGCATAACCACAAGACCTTTCATTGTTTCTGCCGCGTGCATTATTTTCACCATTGCCGCCTGATGCGGGTTTGAATCATAATAAAATCTTGAATCAGGCGCATTTGAAAACGGCTGTTCAGTAAAACCGAAATACTGTTCATAACTCACTTTTTTCCTCCTGGTGCAGCGTTATATAAAAATAACACCGGGGCTTAAATCCGGTGTTTCATTTTTTCCAACCGCTGCTGATCCTTTTATCCGCAGAAAATCCCCGGAAATCAGATATTTAAATATAAGAGACTTTGCTTGCTTTTCCTTTGCCGGGCTTGTCATCCCCGCCGTCTTTTTTATCCCTGCGTTTTTTTATTTCATCAAATTTCATTTTCGCTTCTATGTTTTCAGGATTTTCCTTAATAATCTTTTTTAATATTTTTTCCGCTTCTTCCAACAGTCCCTGCTTTATAAATATTTCAGCGGTTGTCACCGTAACAAAATCCCCGGAAAGTCCGGATTCATCTACAGCCTCGTCATCCTCTTCGTCTTTCTTTTTCCTGTCCTCTTCGTCTTTCTTTTTCCTGTCCTCTTCGT
>CAYTNY010000156.1:0-2708 GCA_964439215.1 uncultured Spirochaetia bacterium | reverse complement strand
TACCTCGGTACTGCCGATATCTCCCTTGAATTCCCTGATTCTTTTCCGTCAGGACTCACCGAACGAACAACAAAATACGTTCTGAGGCCGCTTCTAAGCGGACCAACCGTTAAATAATATTTTCTTATCGGCTTTTTTGTAAGTTTATGATATTTGCCGCCCGGTTTATATGACATATAAACATTGTATCCTGCCACTGATTTATCTTTCAAGCCTTCAGTGCTCCAGGTTACGATTATTTTTCTTTCTTTAGGCGTGAGCTTTACGAGCCTGGGCGGCCTTACAACCGTTGGTTTTGCTTCAGGCTCCGGCTCTCCTACTTTTATTGTCAGTCCGACTCTGTGCGTATTTCCAAGATCGCCGTAAGGAATCCACGCATAATCAAGATCTGCTTCCATTCCTTCAACGTTAACTCCTATGCCCGCACCCGTTGACAGTCCGGCAAGCGCGCCAAGATCGCTTATAAGTGAATGATTGCCGTTAAACCTGTATCCGAGCCTTGAATTCAGATTTATTCCCGCGACTTTACCGCCGTATTCAAAGCCAAAATGTATTTTAAAAGGCATATTAGCCGGATTTATCGGCATTGTACCGTCTATCGCAACGGCAAAATGGTCCTTTGGGTCTTCCTTTGAAGTAAAAAGCCCTTTCCCCTGATATCCCAATCCGAATTTCAGATTAAACGGAAGCGGCGCGTCAGGAACATTGCCTCCCGCCTCTTCTTCGGAAATCTGATTCATCTGCATAAATGAAATATTCTGAAAAACAGCGCCCACATCAAATCCCTGAAAAGGCGTATTAATAAGTATTCCAAAATCCATCGCGGGTATCCAGGATTCTTCCACTGCTATTTTCTGGTTTATCATTTTTAATGTGGTTCCCACGGCAAACATTTTTGCGGCCTGCCAGGAATACGCAAGCCCTATCACTGTTCCGCCTGCTCCGTATGTATATCCTTCCTCCGCAAACTCCGAATCATACTGCCAGGTTCCCCCGACCAGTATTTCCTGTGTCTGTGGTATGTCCTCAACCCTCACAAGCGTTGCGGATATGCCTATTGAACCCCAGATATCAAGTCCAAGCTGCTCAGCGGGAAATCCAAACGCAAGATATTCATACGATGTCCCTTCAAAAGCCTGATTATGCATAAATGTAAACTGCGGATCCTCAACATTTACAAGGCCCGCGGGGTTCCATACAACTGAATCAATATCATCTACAATAGCGGTATATGCCTCGCCCATTCCACAGGCGCGCGCGCCTATTCCGAGATTCAGATACGGCGATGCCGTAACACCAGAATACTCAGCCGAATAAACAGTTCCGGAAATAAGCATTATAAGAGTAACCATAACAGCTGTTTTTTTCATTATAAGCTCCTCACAATATTTTATTATAACTGCTTTATATTTCTGTTTTTAAGACTCAAATTCACAACCGTAACAGACCATCACTCTGTAAACTTTGGTTCTCCCCCCGGTTGTCTTCAATACAAGATAATAAAGCCCAGATACAACAGGCGAATTATTCTGATTTTTTCCCGCCCATTCAAAAGGCGCATCTGTTTTTTCATACACAAGCGCTCCGTCCATTGAAAATATCCTCATAGAATCCACTTCATCATCATTGATTCCGCCCAGATAAAATTTACCCGACCCCTTATGCGGATTGTAGGGGTTGGGATATACATAAGCTGTTATATCAGCAGATGGATCCACTGTGGGTATGGGGGTTATTGTCATCGTGGGCGTGGGTGTATAATTGCCCGCATTCGGGTCATATGTCGGAGTTATGGTAGGTGTTGTTGTGGCCGTCGGAAGCGGAGGTATGTCTATGCAAACCTCTGCCGCATCATCAAGCAGCGCTTCATTATATGTCGCGTTTATTGTATTTGATTTCTGCAGACTGACTACAGGCATAGGCCCGTTATCGGTCGTAAGTACCTTATAGCAAAACGTACTATCAACAGGATAAGCCGCATGCGTCTCATCAGTAAATTCGTGCCTGCCCCCGCTGAGTGCGGTTGATGTCAGGCCCACAGCAATATAAGGCCCGTCAGCAGATGAAGCCCCCTGTGCCGCCGTGGACCTGTATACATGATAGCCTGTTATAGGATTATCCCCTGTCTGATCCTGAAAATCCCAATCCATTATTACATTATATCTGTTGCCCGCAGGCGCGATCTCCCTGTCTATATTTATCTGCGTATCAGGAACAGGGTCATTAGGCATCGCATCCGCTCCGAGGGTGAGGTAATCGTAATACATTATGACCCTGCTTGAACCCGTAGGAAAACCGGATTGCTCCGTTGCCGGCCACTGGTCATAATCTGTTTGAACCGCATTTATTATGAATTTTTGTACATCGGAAATGTCAAAATATCTGCCTGTCGCAGAGTTATACTGGTTCGCAAGATAACGCAGGGACATTGTATAGTGCAGTTTAAATACGCCGTCTGTCTGACACTCAGCATCAAGCGCCGTACCTGTAATTGTATTATATCCGTCGCTTATAGAAGCGGTCTGCGACAGTGCAGTTGAACATCCATCATTCGCATAAAAATTCATAAAATAATTAAACCTCACATAATCATAACAGGTCCAGTCTTTTGCCTCTTCAGTCAAATAAGTTCCTGTTGCCTGATATTCAGGTCCGCAGCCCACGTTTTCAAACATATCACTCGGCAGGTCCATATACTGTCCGCTGTA
>CAYTNY010000155.1:0-2718 GCA_964439215.1 uncultured Spirochaetia bacterium | reverse complement strand
CCACAGGCTTTAAAATATGGTGGGACAAAGACCCGGAAATACAAAAATATAGAGGAAGAGCGGTTTAACCGGACAGTGCGAGCAAAGACGATATAAGGCCCGGGACTGTTGTGGTTGTTTCTCGCTGTATTTGGAAGTTTTTTGTATCGTGTCTTTTATGTAGGGAACACGCCCTGACGTGTTCCGCGTTTTTAAATTTAAACCCGGACAAGCACAAGGGCTTGTCCCTACAAAAACAAAAAGCAAACCCGCTGCGTTTGTCCGTTTTTTGTATCATGTCTTTTACGTAGGGAACACGCCCTGACGTGTTCCGCGCTTTTAAATTTAAACCCGGACAAGCACAGGAAAACACCCATCAGTACCAGGTCTTGTCTTGTGTATACTTCCTCTTCCCAACCAGAATGATTTTATATCAGCCTTTGGAATTACAACCGGCAGGACTTAAACAACGAAACAGCCTTCCGCTTAAACTTCGCCAGACAGGCCAACGCACAATGCACCTTACCCGAGAATTCTATTTGCCGGCAAAAGAAAACACAAGACATATGTCCGCCATAGTTTAAACGAAGGCGGAAGACCTGGGACTGATGTGGTTATTTCTTAAATCTCCGGCAGTTCCTTTAAACACTCATTATTTTCATAATCCCATATTCCACCGATATTTTTACACTTATGATTCTGAAAGAAATACAACCATTTTTTCCACCACACCTTCGTACTAAACTCTTGTTTAAATCTCTTGCCTTCACGGCGAGATATAATTTTTTCAGGTTTTCCATCTTTTGAGTAATAAATCATAGGTCCTTCAAATTTCCCTTTATTCATCCTTCCCTCGTATTTTTTGCTTCCGCTGGTTTCATAATATTCCTCAAATTTTCCATCTAATACCTCATTTTTATAATTTTCAACACGCATTAATTGCCCGTTGAGATACCATTTTACTGTTTGATCAATTAAAACATTATTTATAAATTTTATTTTCGCCTTCCAGTGCTTGTAAGGCAAAGTTGCTGTTTCATTGATCCAAATTGCTTCTATTTCGCCATCAATAAGTCTGCCACTTTTTTTATCAAACAAATATGTTTCAGGATGCTGATGCCAAATAGCAACAGTTTTGCCGTTCTCATAGAATTGTATAGAATGTACATAACCAAACCCGGTTTGCATAACAATTTCAGCTGAAAGCATATTTGCCATAAAGAAAAAAGCACAATAACAAAATATTTTTTTCATAAGCACCCCTTCATATATTTTCCCAAAAACACCTATCAATCCCGGGTCTCCCGCCTCCATTATGCGGTGGGAGTGTGGCCGCGGGAAACGTGCTTATCCTGAACGCTTTCAGGTTCAGACAGCGGCCTGCCTCTATGTCCGGATTTTGAGCCGCATTTCAGCCCTGCCTTTTTACAAATCTTCTTTATTTTTTCCCCGGAAGGCATTTCAATATTAAAAATCAGTTTCCCGCCCATTGATTCAACAATCCTGGACAAAGTTTTAACCGTTACGCCTTCGTATGCATTTTCTATACGGGATATTTCCTGCTGTTTCATCCCTGTAAGTTTTGCTATATCAGCCTGTGAAAGATCCATTTTTATTCTCGCGCCTATTAATTTGTATGCAAATTCCCTTACCGGAGATTCTTTTTCCCACTCCTTTTTCAAAGCAGGACTTTTTTTCATCCTTCTTTTAATCAGCGTATCCGCTGATACGGCTTTTGCTTTTTTCTTTGCCATCTCAAAGCACTCCTTCCTGAATCAATCCTATTTTTCGTGCTGTTTTCTGTAATCCTTCAAGTTGCGCTCTGCAATTTCAATATCGCTTTTTTTCAGCTTCTTTTTCATTTTCTTCGCGTAATGAACAATTACTGCTTTTTTTCCCGTCCAATAAAAATGGAAGAACCTGTATCTGCCGTTTCTAAAATCAACCTTCAGCTCAAAAAGCTTTGTGCCGTCAATTTTTCTTGCATGCTGGTTGTCTTTCATTGCAGCCAGCATAGGTCCAAATCTTTCAAGCAATTCCTTTTTGTACATAAACCTTTTAAAATCCTTGTCGCTGAGATTATCAATAAATCCCTCTGTTGCTTCGTCATATATTTCTACTTCATACAAAGTTTTTCACCGGCCTTTCCCAGTCTTTCCCGGCCCTTCCGGCTGTCAAAGAACCCGGCTCAACTTCACAGTAATTATACAATATATATATTGTATAAGTCAAGTTGGGTAAAATGCCCTCAGTCCCGGGTTTTCCGCCTCTGTTTAAACTGCGGCGGATATGTGTCTTATGTATACTTTCCCTTCCAAACAGGATAATTTATATTAGCATTTGAAATTGCAAATGACAAGACTTAAGCAATAAAGCAATCAAGCGGTCCGGATCGCAGGTTTTATTGCAGCACTTGATAGAATCAAAGTTTTTTTGCAGTTACCAAAATACTTAATTCATACAGTTATTTATGTTTTCCACAGGGCGCCGCCTTCTGCCATCAAACCATCCCCTGCCCGCATCTCCTGTTTAATCGCCGGCTTATATCATACAGTGTTCAGCCGCTGCTTAACCCCCTCCAAGAGTATGTAGCAGGCGAAAAGACTGCCTGCAACATACTCTATCCTCCCCCATAGAGGTGGAGGGTATACGATAAAAACATCAGTACCGGGTCTTGACTTGGAAAACACCCATCAGTACCAGGTCTTGTCTTGTGTATACTTCCTCTTCCCAAGCAGG
>CAYTNY010000154.1:0-2780 GCA_964439215.1 uncultured Spirochaetia bacterium | reverse complement strand
TACATTCTCGAAAAAACACTATATATGTACTGATATTTTTTTATGACTTCCTTTTACCGGTATAAAATTTATTTCCGGGCGCGTTCCAAAGCCCGAGGCAATCTTATTAAGCATTTCAATGCTTATGAACACCTTTTCAGTACCAGGTCTTCCGCCTCCGTTTAAACTACGGCGGACATATGTCTTGTGTATACTTTCCCTTCCTAAATAAGATAGCTTGTATTAGCCTTTAGAATTACAAATAACAAAATTTGATCAATATAGCAGAAGATACAATACATAGGACTGATGAAGTTTTTGTAAGGAAAAATCATCATTACCCATTATCAAGGCCCGATAATGCTATAATTCCCTATTTTCCCTTTATTTTATTGGATTTATCTGCCTCACTTAAACTATAACACGTATTCTTCATATTACAACTTAAGCCTCTAACTTATAATATAGTTGTTCTTATTAACTTTTAAGTTTTCAAATGCTAATATAATCTCAAATATGGAGGTTTCTATGGGTAAATATGGCGCATACAGAACAAATATGCCGGGTACAGATATGGAGTATAAAAGCTTTTCCCCCGCATTTATTGATACCGCTTTTGAGTGGTCCGATAAACACATACACATAATGCTCGAAGAAGCTATGCTTTACCTCGGCGAATTAAACGCATATTCAAAAATAGTTCCGGATGTTGATTTTTTTATCAAGATGCATATATTAAAAGAAGCGACTACATCCAGCAGAATTGAAGGCACGCGTACAGGTATAGACGAGGCTGCCATGCCCGAATCTGAAATTAAGCCCGAAAAACGGAATGACTGGAAAGAAGTTCATAATTATATAACCGCCTTAAACCGTGCAATTGAAGAATTGGAAAATCTCCCATTATCCATGCGTCTGATAAAAAATACACACAATACTCTGATGTTAAATGTATGCGGCGAAAATAAATATCCGGGTGAAATAAGAACAAGCCAGAACTGGATCGGCGGCTCCGGGATCAGGGATGCCCTTTTCATACCCCCGCACCATGACGAACTGCCGGAACTGCTTACGGACCCGGAAAAATTCCGGAACAATAAAAGCCTTAATATCCCTGCTCTTCTTAAAATAGCAATTGCTCATTATCAATTTGAAACAATCCATCCCTTCTGCGGCGGAAACGGAAGGATTGGCAGGCTTTTAATCACATTACAGTTCGTTGAACATAAAATACTAAACAAGCCGTCTTTATACTTATCGGCGTTTTTCGAAAAACACAAAGGCTCATATTACGATGCTCTTACTCTGGTGAGAACTACAGGAGATATGGAGCAGTGGCTGCGGCTGTTTCTAAGCGGAGTAATCGAAACCGCAAAAAACGGCAAAGAAACTCTCGAAACAATCATAATACTCAGAAAAAGATACGAAGAAAAAATAATGTCCCTTGGCAAAAGAACCAAGTTAGGAAACCGTTTATTGAAAACCCTGTTTTCTTCGCCGGTTATTTCAATAAACAACGCCGCAGAAATTCACAATATAACATTTACTGCCGCATCCAGACTGATAAAGAGTTTTCAGCAGCTCGGACTGCTTAAAGAAATAACCGGGTTGTCAAAGAATAGAGTATTTATACTTGATGAATATATGAATCTTTTCCGCTGAACCGGCGGCATCAAACAAATTCACAATCCCGGATCCCGGTGCGGTGCGCCGGGTTTTATTATTTTTTCTTATTCATCCACACCATAGGTTTTTTGAAAATTCCTATCACGCCCTGTTTCCACGCGACTCTGTGGGTTACTCCCGAACCGCTGCCCTGGACCTGTTTTTTGTTTTCTACGTACCAGTTATAGGAATGCGCGAGGGCGTCGGCTTCGGTGAATTTCGGGACCCAGCCGAGTTTTTTCTCTGCTTTTTCTATGGATACAAAGGAATCCTTGTGCGCGGTTCCGTAGACCCATTTATACAGAGGAGATACTCTGAGCATCCAGAGGATTTCCAGGAAAAATATAAGAAGCTTTGCCGGAGTTTTCATAACCGCGGATTTGCTGCCTACCATATTAAAAAATTCATTCATATATTCTTCAACTGTCTTTGTATCTTTTGCTCCCACATTAAAGGTTTCGTTCGCGTCTTGTGCGGGTTTTGTAAGCATAAGATATATGGCGTCAACAAGGTCCTGAACTTCAAGAAGCTGATAGCGGTTCTTTCCGTTCCCTATGACAGGTATCAATGCTCCGCTTTCCACCCAGTCATAAAGTATGGTAAAAACCCCCAGCCTTTCCGTGCCTATAAATGTTTTCGGCCTTACAACAGGAACCACCATTTCCTTTCTGTACTCTTCACATATACGTTCTGCTTTTATCTTTGTTTCCCCGTAGGGCCCCACTCCTATAAGTTCATCATCTTCATAAAGCGGATGATGGTCCGGAACCCCGTAGACCGCGGTGGAACTTACCATAACAACCCTGTTTATCCCGTTTGCCTTGGCAGCTTCAAGCACGTTTTTTGTGCCGTCAACATTGACCGTATAAATATCTTTGGGCTTCCACAAAGGCAGAGCCGCTGCCCCGTGAACAACTTCATCATAGCCCTTAAATTCCTCTTTTAAAGCCTCAAAATCCCTTATGTCAACTTTTTTATACTCAACATTATCCGGATACTCTTCTTTCCTGAAATCATCAATATCCAGAACCAGTATTTTTTCATATTTATCCTTGAGCCTGTTGCATATATGAAATCCCAAAAATCCCGCACCGCCGGTCACCACAAGTTTAGCCATCTGTTTCCTCCTGAATTTT
>CAYTNY010000153.1:1789-2858 GCA_964439215.1 uncultured Spirochaetia bacterium | reverse complement strand
GAGTTTCTAAAAAAAAACTGCATGCAGGGTTTACAAACGGGCCGTTTATGGTATAAACTCACTTAAACATATAATCCAAGGAGGTGTAAATATGGAGTTCATGGAAATCCCGCTGAATAAAGCTTATTGTCTCATAAATGCAGGCCCGGTAGTAATGATCTCTTCTGTTTCAAAAGATAAAAAATACAATACAGCACCGATAGCCTGGGCATCCCCCGCACGCAAAGAACCTACACAGATATTGATCTGTATAGGCAAAAGACATAAAACTTTTTCCAATATTTCAGAAACAAAAGTTTTTTCAGCCGGCATCCCGAATATAAATCAGGCTGAAATGATAAAAGCCGCAGGCTCTGTCTCCGGAAATGAGACGGACAAATTCAAAAACCTGGACATTGCTTCAGAGCAATCAAAGAAAATAGACTGCCTCGTTCCTGCCGGTATGATCGGAAACATTGAGTGCAGAGTAGTGGATGTTTTTGAAACCGATCTTGTCGCAATGTTCCTCGGCGAAGCTGTCTACGCATCCGCAGACCCCGCGGCATACAACGGAGAAAGACTGCTTTCAGAACTCCCCGCAGGAAAAACCGTACATCACCTCGGAAACAAACTATTTATGACACTCGGGGGAGAGATAATATAGGGAAAACGGGAATGGCGGAAGAAAAGAATTTTTGATTTTTTATAACGCTCTATTATATAAGGATTTCATTGCTTTGCGTTTCATCCGCAAGGCGGATATTTTTGATTTTTTATTTAAAACATAAAAAAATAAGAATAAAGGAATCGTGAACATCCGAAAACCTGGTTTTGAAAGTTTTTACCCCCTTTAACAAAGGGGGCAAGGGGGATTTAGTCTTTAACGGCGGGACGACAAACCAAACTTCAGAGCAAATCCCCCCCACCCCCCTTTCACAGAAAGGGGGTAAAAAAGTTCCAACACCGCAAACCTTAAACACAGGGTTTTTGGACTTTGAACTGTTTTCCGCTCTTCCCAAAACTCAAAACTCAAAACTCATATTTTTGTTCTTTTGAACTTTGAACTGCCTTTTCTTTGAACTTTGAACTG
>CAYTNY010000153.1:0-1689 GCA_964439215.1 uncultured Spirochaetia bacterium | reverse complement strand
CTTTTCTTTGAACTTTGAACTGCCTTACCTCACTGCTCCAGCCAGCCCAAAGAACGCTCCACTGCTTTTTTCCATTCGCCGTAATACTTTTCTCTTTTTTCTTCCGGCATTTTTGGGTCCCACTGCTTTGACTGCTCCCAGTTTTTTTTGAGTTCTTCGGTGTCTTTCCAGAAACCCGAGGCAAGGCCCGCGGCATAGGCGGCGCCAAGCGCGGTTGTCTCCGCAATCTTCGGCAGCAATACGGTTACATTCAGTATATCAGCCTGGAACTGCATTAGCAGGCCGCTCGCTGTCAGCCCGCCGTCAGCTTTTAAGGTTTTAAGCTTTATACCCGAATCTTTTTCCATTGCCTCAAATATCTCTCTCGCCTGAAAATCCGTTGCTTCAAGAACAGCGCGGGCTATGTGTTCTTTGCCCGTAAAATGCGTGAGCCCTATTATAAGGCCGCGGGCATCAGAGCGCCAGTAAGGCGCGAACAAGCCCGAAAAAGCAGGCACAAAATAAACTCCTCCGTTGTCATCCACGCTTGAAGCAAGTTCGTTTATTTCAGGCGCGGACGTTATTATCCCGAGTTTATCCCTGAACCACTGCACGAGCGAGCCTGCCACTGCAATGGAGCCTTCCAGAGCATAAACCGCGGGAGCATCCCCTATTTTATACCCTACTGTGGTCACAAGGCCGTTTTTGGAAAAAACAGGCTTTTCCCCTGTATTCATAAGAAGAAAGCATCCCGTGCCGTAAGTGTTTTTTGCGTCTCCTTTTTCAAAACAGGTCTGTCCGAAAACTGCCGCGTGCTGGTCCCCAAGGCATCCGGCAGCGGGAATCTCCGCCCCAAAGGGCCCGTTTGCTGAAGTTTTGCCGTAAAATTCCGGATCGCTTGAGGGCCTTATTTCAGGAAGCATCTTTTCCGGAATACCGAACACGTCCAGCATCTCTTTGTCCCATTTAAGTGTTTCTATATTCATAAGCATTGTCCGGGACGCATTTGTGCAGTCTGTAATATGCGCGCCTTTGCCCGGGCCGCCGGTTAAATTCCAGATGAGCCAGGTGTCAATTGTGCCGAAAAGCGCATCCCCTTTTTCCGCGGATTCGCGTATTTCCGGATTATTGTCAAATATCCATTTAATTTTCGGCCCGGAAAAATACGTGGCAAGCGGAAGCCCCGTTTTTTTCTGAAACCTGTACTGCCCTCCATTTTCAGCAAGTTCCCTGCAGATTACGTCTGTTCTTGTATCCTGCCATACGATGGCATTACACAGGGGCCTGCCCGTATTTTTATCCCATATAACAACTGTTTCCCTCTGATTGGTTATACCGACAGATGATATTTCCTCCGGTTTCACGCCTGACGAAGACAGCGTCTCCTTTATGCACAGAACCGTATTAGCCCATATTTCCGCCGCATCGTGTTCAACACGCCCTGCCTGAGGATATATCTGTTTATGTTCTTTCTGAAAAGAAGATACAATATCCCCGGAACGGTCAAATAAAATAAAACGCGTGCTTGTGGTTCCCTGGTCAATCGTTCCCACATATTTCTTGTCAGCCATACCGGCCCCCTTTTGTTTATGTTTTTTCATCCTGCAATTCATATTAAACATCAAACCCGCCGCAAAGTCAATCGGGAGAAGATAAAAGTTCAAAGATAAAAGTTCAAAGTTCAAAGATAATACAGTTCAAAGTTCAAAG
>CAYTNY010000152.1:0-2942 GCA_964439215.1 uncultured Spirochaetia bacterium | reverse complement strand
CACAAACCACAAACCACAAACCACTTCTCCCTGCCTTTTCCACTGAAAACTGATAATTGAGAATTGTCCTTCTATTCCCTGCTTTTTTATTTATTCAGGAAAGATATTTGTGCGGCAGAGCAAAGCGGTATTTTTTGAAAAATCCGGCAAAAAAAAGTTGACAAAAAAATATATCCGTATATAATAAATTTATTCTTGGAAAAAAATAAAAAAAAGGAGAGGGTTATGCGTAAAACTGTTGTTTTTGTTCTTGTTGCTGTTCTTGTTGCTGTAGCACCAATGACTCTTATGGCTCAGACTGACGGCGATACCTGTGCGTTGGCGAAAACAGATGCGGAAGCGGATGTAAATAAGTTTGTCTGGATCGGTGCGGGGTTTCTTTTGGGGCCTGTAGGTATTCTTTTGGGTTACCTTGTTGCTCCTTCACCGCCTGCGTCAAGACTTATGGGCAAGTCGTCAAATTATGTAATGCAGTATACGGAGTGTTATAAAGACAGTGCTTCATCTGCTCAGGGTATGGATGCGATTATTGGGTGCGGTATAGCCGGGGCCTGTGCCGCGGCATACTATGTTTATGTGCTTGCTGTTGTCGGGTCCGCATACGCTTCATACTACTAAAAAGATCAATGAATTTTTAGTATGAATCAGGCAGAAAACGTATGTTGTTTTCAGATATATTATGAATTGTCAGTAGTTGAAAGTTTATCTTCAGACCGGATATTATTGACTAAAGTGTTTTGAATATAAAAACAAAGGAAGCCTTACGGGCTTCCTTTGTTTTTTTGAGGTGAATTTTGAAAAAGTGTCTGCTGCTGTTTATTCTTTTCAAAGTATTTGTTTTTCAGGCGTATGCGGATAATGTCATATTGGATTTCTATCAGGAATTATATGACGGCAGAAAAACAGAAACATCAAATGGCAGGGTTTATATAAAAAATTTTTCCGAAGAAGACCGCAGGGTTGTGTATTTTAATGTTACACGGCCCGTTAATCAGGTATTTAAATATCTGCCCAACGGCCTGGATATTTATTATCCCGAAGAAAAAAAACTTTTTGAATTAAGGCGTAAAAAAACCGGGCAGGCTGATTTAGATCCTGTGAGTTCAGCTTTTATAAAACTGGATTTCAAGAAGCTGGGTTTTGAAATTAAAAAGAAAAAAGTTGCCGGGAATATTATAGAAGAAACATGGGTGCCGAGAAACAGAACGGCGGTTTTGAGCGAACTTATAATAAAAAGAAAGAAAAATGATACTTTTTTAAAGATGGAATCCCGCGATAAAGAAGGAAAAGTAACGATGCGGATTGTATATGATATGCATGTTTTAATAGGCGGGCACGAAATGCCTATGTACCTGGAAGTATATACTGTTTCGGACGGGATAGTTCACCGGGAAAAACTTAAGTTCAGCAGTCATAAGCAAGTTGAAAAACTTCCCGCAAAATTTGAAACATTTACTGTTCCGGAAGATGTTCGTGTGTACAGGTCTGATTATTGATGAGGAGTTTGGGGATTTTTTTTCTGATTGCTGTTCTTTCTGTTCCCTGTTTTGCTTCGTGGGAGTGCGAGTGGGACATGACGGAAAAAAAGGATTCTTATTCGGAAGAAAAACTGCAAAAAAGCTTGTCTGAAGAAACGTCAGCAGTGAAAATAGCGGCGCTTTTATTTATACGCTTATACCATTTTACTTTGTCGGGAAAAGGGGGAGTGGATTGTGTCTTTTATCCGTCGTGTTCCAGGTATGGTTTTTTCTCTGTGAAAAAATACGGCCTGATAAAAGGCGCAATTATGAGTGCGGACAGGATGTTAAGGTGTAATCCGTCGGCGCACTCTGATCATTATAAGATGTATTTTGAAAAGAACCTGCTGTTAAATGAACCGGCTGAGGATAGTCTGGATAATTTTATTTTTGAGATACTGAATTTCTGAACGGAGGAAAAATGAGAAAAAAACTGATGATTTGTTTTACCCTGCTGTTTTTTTGTGCCGCGGCCCGTGCGTGGCAGGCTGATGATGCTTATGAGTTTGCGGAGTCACTCTATGAAGATGCTGATTACTACAGGGCAATAGGCGAGTATAAAAGATATATATTTATTTCGGAAAACGGACATAAAACTCCAAAGGCGCTTTTTAAAATAGGGATGTCCTATTTAAATGCTGAAAGATGGGATGAAGCTATGAGTTCTTTTGAAAACATAGAAATGCGTTTTTCGGGAAAGACCGCGGAACGCGCTATGCTGGCAAGAAGCTTGTCGCTGCAGAAAAAGAGGGATTTTAATTTTTCGAAATCAATAAATGAGGCTTTTCTTGACTCGCGGAGCAGAGACGGCATAGGGATGAATTTTTACTATCTGAATGCCTGGAATTACATATATGAAAAAGAGTGGAACGCGGCGCGTATTATTTTTGAGGAAATAGACAGCGGGGTTTTCGGGGAATCTTCCGCACAGATTGCGGAAAGGCTGAAAATAAGCGGGAATATTCCGCAAAAAAGCCCTGTATTGGGCGGAATTCTGGCTGCGGTTCTGCCCGGGAGCGGGCACCTTTATTCCGGGAAACTTTGGGAAGGCTTTACGTCAATGTTAATGAGCGGTTATTTTATATACAGGACATACGAAGCTTTTTCGGCTAATAATAATCTTGATAAAGTTCTTTTTGGAGCGCCGGCGGTTGTATTTTACGGTTCAAATATATACGGAAGCATAAACGCGGCGCACAGGTTCAACGCCGCGCAGACAGATGGTTATATCAGACATCTTGAAGGATTAAAGGTTGACGTGCTCACTTTTGATTATTAACAGGCGTTAAATATTTAAAGCTGCAGGTTAACTTTGTAATAAAATATATTTCAATGGTTTTTTTGTGTATAAGGTTATAAATGAAAAAATTAAAATTCAGGAGGAAACAGATGGCTAAACTTGTGGTGACCGGCGGTGCGGGATTT
>CAYTNY010000151.1:0-2975 GCA_964439215.1 uncultured Spirochaetia bacterium | reverse complement strand
CTTTTTTTGCACATACCGGAGCGCTTAATTCATACAGTTATTTATGTTTCCCTCAGGACACTTTCCTATCCCATAGAACTGTCCCTTACCCGCATTTCTTGTTTTAAGCGTTAACTTGTATTACAAAGTATCCTGCCGCTGCTTAACCCTCTCCCTATTCCTTTTTCGGTATTTTTCTGATTATATTTATAGTAAATACCGGCAAAGCATGAAAGCATTCATCCTTTGCTCATAGAGGGAGAGAGGAATAATTTATATTCCTATATATTTTCGGATGTTTTCAGGTGTTGCAATTCATTTTACATTTCAGCTTACCGTTAAAAATCGGTCTTTATGTGCAGTTCTTTCAGCTGTTTTTCCTCAACCCTGCCCGGCGCATCGGTAAGCAGACACTGAGCCTTCTGGGTTTTGGGAAACGCAATAACGTCCCTTATTGATGAACCGCCGGTCAATATCATAACGAACCTGTCCAGACCGAACGCAAAACCTCCGTGAGGCGGGGCTCCGTATTTCAGAGCTTCAAGAAGAAATCCAAACTTTAATTCCGCTTCTTCACGGGATATTTTGAGTATTTCAAACATTTTTTCCTGCATTTTCGGAGAATGTATCCTTATGGAGCCTCCTCCTATTTCCGTTCCGTTTAATACAAGATCATAAGCCCGCGAACGCACTTTTCCCGGCTCCGAATCAAGCAGTGCCGCGTCATCAGGATGCACAGCAGTAAAAGGATGATGTATTGCGTTAAATCTTTTTGCGTCTTCATCCCACTCCAAAAGCGGAAATTCAGCAACCCACAGAAATTCAAGCCTGTTTTTGTCTATAAGATCCCATTTTTTCGCGATATGGAGCCTTACCCTGCTTAAAATCTCATTTACCGCCGGAGCCTTGTCCGCTATAAAAAAGGTTATGTCGCCTTTTTCAACTTCCATTGCGTCTTTTATTTTTTCTACTCTCTCATCCCCGAGAAACTTGACTATAGGCGACTCTGCTTTCTCCGAAAATTTTATCCAGGCCATGCCGCCCGCGCCGTTTTTCTGGGCAAAAACCACAAGATCATCTATTTCTTTACGGGAAAGTTTTTCTCCCGCGCCTTTAAAATTAATGGATTTAACTATTCCTCCCTTTTCCACCACTCCGGCAAAAACCTTAAAGTCAGAACCTTTAAATATTTCCGAAACATCTTTAAGTTTCATATCAAAACGTATGTCCGGGGCGTCTGTTCCGTAATCCCTCATCGCCTCATCGTATGTCATTACGGGAAACGGGGAATCAAATTTCATTTCTTTTAATTCCGCAAAGACTTTTTTTGTCAGCCCTTCAACAACCCCCATTATGTCGGCTTCATCAATAAATGACATTTCAAGGTCTATTTGGGTAAATTCAGGCTGTCTGTCTGCCCTGAGGTCTTCATCACGAAAACATTTTACTATCTGATAATATCTTTCCAGGCCGCCGACCATAAGTATCTGTTTCATTGTCTGAGGCGACTGCGGCAGAGCAAAAAACGCTCCTTCGTGGACTCTGGACGGCACCAGATAATCCCTTGCGCCTTCCGGTGTGCTTTTTATAAGCATTGGTGTTTCTACTTCAGTGAAATCCTCCGCATTAAGATAACTACGCGTCATTTCACATACCTTATGCCGTGTAACAAGCCCCGCGAGCATTTTCGGCCTTCTTATATCAAGATACCGGTATTTCAGCCTTATTTCTTCGTTTGCTTCTGTTTCATCCTCCACAAGAAAAGGCGGTGTTTTTGATTCATTAAAAAGTTCAACTTCAGACGCCACAATTTCAACTTTTCCGGTTTTAAGATTTGGATTTATTGTTCCTTCCGGGCGCTTTCTGACTCTTCCCTTTATCCCCAGCACATATTCGCTTCTGTAAATATGTGCTTCTTTATGCCGGTCCGGATTCAGTTCGGGATCAAACACAACCTGAACAATACCGGTTTTATCCCTCATATCCAGAAAAATCACGCCTCCGTGGTCTCTTCGCGTGCCAAGCCACCCGTTTATAACAACTTCTTTATCAATAAATGATTCATCTATATCAGCACAGTATGAAGTTCTTTTAAGCATTTTTCGGGCTCCTTAAGGTTATTATTAAAAAAAACGGCATTGCTGCCGCTTTTTTCAGCTTTTTATTTCAGACAAAATATGTACAGGGTATATGCGGATTATTAATATTTATATGAATACATCAAATACGGAGCATAAGCTTCCTGATTTACTTTGAATTCAAGATTGTGTTCTTTATTATACTGCTCTGCTGCCTGTCCCGCAAGCGCGATATCAGCGATATATGTTGCCGCAAAAAACAAAAAACCCGCAGCCATTGTTATCTGGGCGCCTCTGCGTACTTCATCAGCATTGCCGCCGACATTCGTCCATGTTTCCGCATTGTTATACTGATATGCCCCCCAGCCGATAGCCCCGAGCGAAGCAAGTTCAATAGTAAAAAGCGAAAGCCCCATTTTATAGTCTTCAGCATAAAAATGCCCCCACCCGTGCACTAAAAGCCCCGGCCCTATGGCAAGAACAGTTCCCAGTATGGGATCTTTGGGTTCAAGAATAGCTTCATCTATAACCACATCAAGTCTTGCAAAAGCGGAAACAGAAAAACAAAGTATCAAAAGCACTGCCAATATGCGTTTTTTCATTATAAATCCTCCTGAAAATAAGATTATTGCAATAATTTAACACGAAAAACTTTCCACGTCAACGTAAAATAAAATAATGGTTTATGGAAAATGAAAACATGGGGCTTTGGGAAGAGCGGAACAAAGTTCAAAGTTCCAGGTTCCAAGTTCAAGGTTTTCGGGATTGGATCTTTTTCACCCCCTTTAACAAAGGGGGATACAGGGGGATTTTGCTCTGACGTTTGGTTTGCAGGCACGGCGTTAAAAACTAAATCCCCCTTACCCCCTTTATGTAAAGGGGGTAACAACGAAACCATTAAACCAATAATTTTAAAAT
>CAYTNY010000150.1:0-3068 GCA_964439215.1 uncultured Spirochaetia bacterium | reverse complement strand
GGACAGAACTATGGGATAGGAAAGTGTCCTGAGGAAAACATAAATAACTGTATGATTTAAGTGCTCCGGTATGTGCAAAAAAAAAAGGACTTTGATTCTATGAAGTGTTGCAATAAAACCTGCAATCCGGATAACCGGGAGATTCAGGTTATTTTCATCTTTAAACTTCCTCTTCTTTCTGTTATCATTAAATTCATATAAAAAACAGAGGAGTATTATTATGAATATCTCTCACAGTCTTTTGGCCGTGGTTGTTGAGGCGCTTTTTATGCCAAGGGCAATGGAGGATAAGGTATGCAGGAGTATCTTTGATAAAATATCGGACAATCACGGGATAATATCATATACAAATACAAAAGGCATTGCCGTGATGAGCACCGCGGAAGAAAAATCAAATCTTATCAGGTACAGGATCGCGAAAGACAGGATGCTTCTTACTTATGAGTTCACAAAAAACAGCCTGAATTATTATAACGGCCTTATAGGTGATTTTTTTGATATTTTTACCCGGGAGACGGGCATATATAATTTCGCGGCCCATAATACGGTTATAAGAAAAAACGCGTTTATAAATGAACTTTCTGATTCCAGGGAGTATCTTTTGCGTAAAGTTATGGGATTTGATGATTCCAAACTTACCGCGTTTAAAAGACCGCTGCATTTAGCGGGCGCCCGTATTTTTTTTCCGCCCCTAAAAGAGGACAGATCGTCATTTGATATTAAAATAGAATCATCGCTTGAAAACCCCAAAGGATTGTTTGTGGAAAACAGAGGGATGTTTGCTTATCCGGTTGATTATAAAAAAAACAGGGATGAAATAGCGCGCAGTATAGAAAAAACAGAAAAATTTCTGGCGGAGAATGTAATGGAATTTCTTTCCCGGTTTAATACGGAGGCTTGACATGAAAATCAGTACTTATAAAGGCAAAGATATATTTTCAGGGGAATATGACTGCCGGGTTTTCTTTGTGTTTGAAGATGAAAATGTATTCAGCGGACAGGACGGGATAGTTTCGGAATTATCAGAGCTTTTTAAAGCAGGAAAGATGCCGGGCGGATATAAAGAAAAAAGGATATTTACTTTTGGATCCGGAAAAAAGAATAAAATGGCTGTTGCCGCAGGGCTCGGCAGGAAAAAAGATCTGACTGAAGAAAAAATAAGAAACGCGGCAGGAGTGCTCATAAAAGAAGTTCTTGCGGCCTCCGGACAAAAAATCGCGGTTTTTAATATATTTGAAAAGAAACAGGAAATTGAGGCGATGGCTGACGGAATAATGCTTGCCGCTTATGAATACAGAATGTTTCATACAGAAAAGAAAAAACCGGTTCTCTCTGCTGCGTTTTTTAACGCGGGCGCGCCGGAAAGCAGGATTATAAAGGAACGGAATATAATATGCACAAATGTAAACAGGGCAAGAGAACTTCAGAATATGCCGGCGAATATTGCCACGCCTTCGTATATAGAAAAACAGGCGAAAGAAGCCGCGAAAAAAAGCAAAAAAATCACGGTGACATCTTTCGGCTCCGCGGAAATTAAAAAGATGAAAATGGGCGCTTTTTATGCGGTTGCCCGGGGAGCGAAAGAGCCGGCAAAACTTGTTGTTATGAACTATAAAGGAGGCGCCGCGGGAAAGAAACCTATGGTTTTTATAGGAAAAGGAATCACATTTGATACAGGCGGAATATCGCTGAAATCCCAGTCATCTGCGGTCGGCGGAATAGAAGATATGAAATTTGATATGTCAGGCGCTGCTGTTGTTTACGCTTTCGTAAGGGCTGCCGCGGAAATGGGTCTGAAAGAGAATATAATAGGGCTTCTGCCGCTTACGGAAAATGTTCCGGACGCGGCCGCGTATAAGCCGGGGGATGTTTTAAAGTCGCTTTCGGGGAAAACAATAGAGGTTATTTCCACGGATGCCGAGGGCAGGCTTGTTTTATGCGACACAATAACTTACGCGAAAAAGTTTAATCCTGAGTTTATAGCCGATGCCGCTACTCTTACGGGCGCGTGCGTGATGACTTTCGGAAACTTTGCCACAGCGGTTATGGGCAATAATGAAAAACTCATACGGGAAATAATATCCGCGGGCGAGGCGTCCGGAGAGAGATGCTGGCAGCTTCCGCTCTGGGAAGAATACGGGGAGCTTATAAAAAGCAAATTTGCGGATATGAAAAATGTCGGAGGAATTAAAGGCGGCACAATAACAGCGGGTATGTTTTTAAAAGAGTTTGCGGGCGATACTCCCTGGGTCCATCTTGATATTGCGGGTTCGGCATACGGAGTCAGCGGGAAAACTTATATACCCGATACGGGTTCGGGCATAGGCGTTAGGCTGCTGATGGAGTTTTTAAGAAGAAGAACGGGAAAAATCCGGGAAAGGAATAAAAAATGAAAAAAATATTATATGTTTGTCTGATAATTATGCTGACAGCAGCCGCGGTAAATGCCGGAAATGCCGAAATAGCGGTGCACGAAGCTTTTAAAGATAAAGTTTCCGCGGGATTTGATGTTAAATCTTCGCTTGCGGGGGTGAGGCTGTGGTTCTCGGAAATCATCGGTATTGATGCGAAGATCGGATATGAATACAGCGGTGATTCAAATTATGCGGCCCGCTTGTTTATGATAACGCCTTTGTTTGAATCGCAGGATGTTTATGTCAATGTTATTGGAGGCCTGGATTTCCGGGGTACGCCCGTAAAAGATTTTTACGAGGTGTTTGGCGCCGCAGGAATTGAATTTGAGGTATTTTTAACCGCAATAACCGCAAATCTCAGCGTTTCAAGCACGGTGGAATTGTACGCGGGCAGTGAGACGAGAGGCGATAATTCTTTTTTCCGCATGGGAACAGGCATAAACCCTCTTACAGTGAGGTATTATTTTTAAAAGCCGGAAAGCGGCAAAGACTTTTCAATTAGTAATTATCAGTTTTAAATGAAAAACAATATTGAATGCAAAATGTATAGCGCATAATGCGGAATAAAGCCCCGGCAGCTTGAATGTTTGAATTTTCTTTGAGTTTTGAGTTTTGAGTTTTGAGTTTTGAGTTTTGAGTTTTGAGTTTTGAGTT
>CAYTNY010000149.1:0-3109 GCA_964439215.1 uncultured Spirochaetia bacterium | reverse complement strand
CACGGTTTCGCTTTCGGTTTTGTCTTCACTTTGAACTTTGAACTATTTGAACTTTAAACTATTATCGAGCCTCCGAACATCCAAGCATCCAAGTCCAAGCATCCGGCAACGGCTGAAGACCCGGTACTGTGATTTCATTTGGTCATATCCGGATTATATCTATCTCTTTCTCCACTTCCCTGAATTCCGGGTCGCCGGTAAGTATCATTGCGCCGGTGTTTTTTGCAAGCGCCGCAGTAAAGCAGTCGGCGTATGACATTTTTTTATGTGCCTTGTAGCGCGCCGCAAGTATCACGGTGTCAATATCAGGAGGAATTATGTCAATCGGTATTGCGGAGATAAGAGGCAGGAGGCTGTCAGCCGCTGCTTTTCCTTCGGCCCTGTACACCACATAATATATTTCCCCAAAATTAATGGCAGACATTATCATTCGGGCCTTTTCCTTTACTGCGTTTTTCAGAAAAGCCTTGACCTTTTCATGCTTTGCTTCTCTGTTCAGAAAAACAATCATAGGGTGTGAGTCAATTACTATTTTAACCACTTTTCAACCCTGTTTTTCATGCTATGATCATCCGCTCTGCGCTCTTTAACCAGCATTTCAGACAGATTTTTGCGGGAATTCAGCACACCCTCAAGGGAATCAATGTATTCGTCTGTTGCCGGGCTGACTATTAAACGCATGCCGTCTTCCTGAACCCGAAGTTTGGTGCCTCTCTTTATGCGGAGTTTTTTTCTTAATTTTGCGGGTATTACAATTTGCCCCTTTTCCGTCGCGGTAACCGTATACATCACATATCTCCTTTTTTTTATTTTCTTATAAGTATTATATAACGCAACAATAGGTAGGTCAAATTATATTTTTGGTTTACTTATGATAATTATGGTTTACTTAATTGGGTTTATTTCACTTTGCAAATGCCCAAAAATCAATTTACAATTTGTCCGATGAGGTCTGCGGGGCGCGGGCAGAAGGCCCGGCGCTTATTAGTTCTTTTTATATATATCCCTGTCCTGAAGAAATATATGCTTCCTTTCCACTTCGTCAAGAAGTGATTCTTTTTCCGACTTCACACCGCTTATATGCAGCATATATTTTGCCCTTGTCGCCCCCACATAAAATATCGCCCTTGCCGCTGTTTCGTGCCTGCTTCTCTCTGTTTGATCGTAATTAGGCATATTCTCCGTGCTCAGTTCATGAATCCCCGCCAGAAAAACAATATTTGCGTCATAACCTTTTGCCCCGTGGATTGTAGAGACCGTGACGCAGTCTTCACGGAATATCAGGCTGTTTTTTTCCTCGTGGTGATGGGCCCGGACTATATGGCAGCTTTTTTCCGAGCTACCAAGAACACTTTCCAGCGAGTCCGCGATTTTATCGCAGTTTCTTCTTTTATATGACATTATCGCAATATCGTCAGGCCTTACGTGCTGGTTTTCAATAAGGTCTTTTACTGTTTCACATATCCAGCTGACCTCCGAATCAAAATCATCAAACCCGCGTACCTCAGGCATCGGCCCCTCACGCTCCGCAAATGAAACTTCAAATATACCATTAACCTCTGTTACAAGCCCTGTGTTTTTCAGATAATCAAAATCCGCAAACTGCTTTGATTCCGATTTTATTCCTTCATCTTCTTTTTTCCCAAGCAGCACATTGTATGCCAGCGTTATTATGGGAACCGTATTCCTGAAACATTTTTTCATTACTTTTGATCTGCCCGCAATGCCTATACCGAGAGTGCTCCAATTTGGCCTGGTATTCCCGTATATATTCTGAGCGTCATCATAAAATATAATAATGTTTTCGTTTTTTGCGTTTTCATATTGTTTTAAAAGGTCCTTGAAAAATATAAAACTGCCCTCGCTCAGATCCTGCCCTTCGTCAATAAATATTGCGTCATAACCGGGAAACTTATCAAGGTCAACCCCTTTGGCCATATACCCGGCCATTGATTTTTTTGCGTATTCGGTTTTTTCTTCCATCGCGGTATAATTCCATATCTCATTCCCCACAATTCCGGGTACAACCAAAATGTCTTTTATAAACCCGTCATAATGAGTCACGTGCAGCGAACCATCAAAGTCAAGCTCCTGCCCTGTCTGATTCTGATAAGACAAAGCTATTTTTTCCTTTATAAAAGGAACCAGGGTTTTGTTATAGCATACTACGGCCGTTTTAAACGGCGCCTTATTGCCGCCGTTAAATCCCAACTCATCCTGAATGCCCCGGCGCCTGATGCTTTTTATATAAGTCGCGACGATATTGGCCAAAACTACCGTCTTGCCGCTGCCCGCCACCCCCCTGATAAGTCTTGGTTTGCCGTCAGGTTTTATGTTTGACAGCTCCTGTTGCTCCTCTGACAGATGTTTGTCCATAATTTCAAGCCTGTCTAGCTCCGCTCCCAGTTTTATTTCATCCACGCGCCTTGCCTTTCGTTTTGTATTCAAAACAGCGCTGTCGCCGAAAACCGCTCTCAGGTGTTTTATGCGCTTTGCGTCAATTGGATTATTTACCGGCTTATCAGAGCCCGGCGGTATGGCGCGTTCTATGACTTTGTGTTTTAACATCGCAAGGCTGCTGATATCATCTTTGAATATAATCTCGTCAAACGCAGCCGAATCTTTTCCGAATTTTGACGTCCACTCTGCTTTTCTGATAAATGGAAAAGAAACCATATATGAGAACCAGGGCGTCTGCATCATATAAAATTTGCGCTGAAATGAATTCTGTATGTCAAACATACAGTTTCTTGCCTGCTCCCAGGGGTTAACTTCAGGATTCCTGCCTTTTTCATTAAGCAGCAGTTTGGTTCCGCCTATTATACGGTTTATGTAATTAATGGTATAGCCTTTTACTTCTATTACTATTACCCCTGTAGATGTATCACACAGCACTATATCGGCGGGTTTGTGGGTTTGTCTGGGCAAAGTCGCCTCAACGTATATAAATCCACAGGGATTATTCCCAAAACATCTGCAGACAGCGGCAAAAGTCTCAGCGTGCGCCGCATTTCCCAGGTCCGAAGAACCAATAATTTCTTTTTTCGAATCCCGTACAACCGCAAAAACGTCCTGCCGCATTTTAGCATTTAAAGTCATATCAACCCCA
>CAYTNY010000148.1:0-3114 GCA_964439215.1 uncultured Spirochaetia bacterium | reverse complement strand
GGAAAACCCCATCAGTCCCAGGTCTTGTCTTGTGTCTTGTGTATTCTTTTGCCGGCAAATAGGGGCAGGCTGACCTCTGAAGCAGTGTTTTTTGGGGGCTGAAATTTGGTTTGCTGTCCCGGCGTTAAAGACTAAATCCCCCTTGCCCCCTTTATTAAAGGGGGTAAAATCCTCTAAAGCCTTACAGGTTTATCCCGATTGGGCGGTAATAAACAGATCATATCTGATACCGATTTGTAATTGTCCAAAAAATGGTACCACGTACCGTTTTTTGGACAAATTGGAAAATAACTGTTTTTGCAGGCTATTCCTCAAAGCAGTGTTTGTGCGGAAAGCGTGAATGAATATAAAACGCTGGGGGCGGGAGAGGTGCGGAAATATGTTGACATTGAAGCAATGCTGTTTTTATAATATAAAAAAAGAAAAGGGAGGGTGTTATGAAAAAAGCAATAACTTCCATTATTGTTATAACGCTTATATTTATGGTATTGTCGTCTTGCAGTGAAAAGTATGGACCACCGACATCGCCTGTTATGGAATCCGCCGGATTTGAAAAAGTTTTTGATGTTCCCGCAATAGGAGCCAGCGTGATTGAGGCGGAGTCAGGAGGTTATATGATAGCGGGGGAGGCAAAGTTCGGCGCTGATAAGGACGCCTACATTATGAAAGTTGACAGTCAGGGCAATTGCGTCTGGAGCAAAACATACGGCGGAGGCGATGATGATTATGCGAGAAGTATCATTAAAGCTGCCGACGGTTATGTGATTGCCGGTACAACCTATTCTTTCGGGGATTCCACCGGGGATGCATATATACTCAAGACGGATTTTAACGGGAATAAATTATGGGAAAAGAATATAGACAGTTCGGGGCATATGAATACTATCTCATCAATGAAGCAAACAAGCGATAACGGATATATATTAGCGGGCTCTACGGATATTACGTATGGGAGTTATGGTGTGTATCTGTTAAAGGTTGATGCAGGCGGTAATTATGAGTGGGACAATGTTTTTTGGGAAAGCTCAGGCCATGTATTTGGGGAGGATGTGTTGGTAATTCCGGGCGGATATTTTATCACCGGCTGTTCCAGTGCTTTTAGTTCAAATTACGAGCTGTATAACGTAATAACCGATTTAAACGGCAATTGTATTACTGCTAAAGCGATACCGAATATGGACCCTGATGATTCAAATAGCGGACAATGTGTCATAGAAGGGATAGACGGCGGCTATGTGGTAGCCGGGCAAGCTCATTTTTCGAACTACGAAACAAATGGAATATGTTTTTTCAAATTGGATAGTGACGGAAACAGTATGTTTGTGAAAACGCTGGATGGAACAGGGGCAATGGATGCTGTAAGAGACGGTGATGGGTATATTATGATAGGTGCTACCACATCGCACGGCACCGGAAATCTTTATATGGTTAAAGTGGATTTAAATGGCGGTGAGGTGTGGCATAAAAACTACGGCACCGGGGATGGCGTTTCTACTGTTGAATTTGGAACTTCCATAGCGAAGACATCCTGCGGAGGGCTTATTGTTACGGGCGCAACAAAGGTAGATATGGAAGATATGTCTATGCCGCCAAAGTTATATCTATTAAAAACAGACAGGTATGGGAATTTGTAAGAGAGCACAGCGCCGGGTCTTTAACCCTCGCCGGCAGTTTTGGCGGGATAACAGTTCAAAAGAACAGGGTTAACAAATGGTGCCCGGCATTGTTTGTTTTTTTAATTTACCAGGCTGTAAGATGTGTTAAAGTGTAGATGTGAAAATTAAGCAAAGGAGCAATGATTAAAATGTTTAATCCTTCTAAACCAAATAATTCTATACAATTGCTTCCGCCGAAAGCGGAACTTGAAACCAAGGTGGTTTTAAAAGCAACAGCCGGGGCAGGGGCAGCACTTGCGGAATTAAAGGGTTATTCAGAGTTACTGCCGGATAAACAACTGCTGATAGACTCCATAGTGCTTCAGGAAGCAAAAGACAGTTCGGCAATAGAAAATATTGTAACAACGCATGATGAACTTTTTAGAGGTATGGCAAAAAGCGGACATATAAGTCCTCAGGTCAAGGAAGTCCTTAACTACCGCAAAGCGCTTTGGGAAGGATTTAACATAATAAAAAAGAGGAGAATGCTGACAACAAATACTATTATAACCATACAGGAAAAGCTTGAAGCGAATAATGCCGGAATAAGAAAACTGCCGGGAACACAGCTGAAAAATGATAAAACAGGCAAAGTAATATACACGCCGCCTGATAACGAGAAAACGATCAGGGCTTTACTTGCTAATCTTGAGGTATTTATCAATGATGACAGGGATAATCTGGATTGGTTGGTGAAAATGGCTGTGGCGCATTATCAATTTGAATCAATACATCCGTTTTATGACGGTAACGGCAGAACAGGCAGAATAATCAATGTATTATACCTGAGTCTAAAGGGGCTCTTGGATTCACCTATCCTATATATGAGCAAAGGTATAATTTCGCATAAATCTGATTACTATCGGCTGTTTCGCGGGGTAACCGCTAAAAATAATTGGGAAGAATGGATTCTTTTCATACTGAAAATTGTACGGGAAACAAGTCTTGATACCATGAATCTTATAAAGGCTATTAATGCGGCAATCGAACATACAGAGTCGTTGTTAAAAGAAAAAGCATCTAAAATATATTCAAAAGAGCTTGTTGAAATGCTTTATAAAAAACCATATATAAGAATTAATGACTTAATTAAAAACAAACTTGCATCAAGAAATATTGCCAGCGGTTATTTAAAGTCTATAGAAAAGCTGAAAGTAATCAAGTCGGTAAAGACAGGAAGAGATATACTTTATGAAAATATAGTGCTTACCGGAATACTAAAAAAACCCTAAATTAGCATATGCACTGCTTCAGTGCATATTTTCGGTATATGCACTGTTTTTAGATAAAACAGTGCATATATAATAAAGGTTTGTATAAAATCACGGTGCCAGGTCTTGGCTTGTGGCATGTTAGCCGGAGGTTTGGATGTTTAGAGGCACGGTAATAGTTCAAAGTTCAAATAGTTCAAAGTGAAGACAAAACCGCAAACAAAACCGAAAGCAAAACCACAAACCCG
>CAYTNY010000147.1:0-3129 GCA_964439215.1 uncultured Spirochaetia bacterium | reverse complement strand
AAGTGCTGCAATAAAACCTGTAATGCGATTCCAACAAAAACACTATCCTGTATTACTCTTTTGTGTTATATTTATAAAAAATATTCCGGAGTTATCATGAATAAAAGGGTGCATTATTTGAATTTTGAAAGTCCGGAGCCCGATAAAAACGCGGTTCTGGCGCGGTTGTCCTACAGAAAAGGAATAACGCAAATGACGCCGGAGCAGGAGAAATTTCTGGAAGACGGAATTAAAAAAACGGCTTCTTTTTGTGAAGTTAAAACCGCGTATATAAGGCTTAAGGCGGAAGACGCGGGTTCTGATTTTATAACAGCTGAGGGCGGTATTGTGTTTAACAGCAAAAAACTGCTGAAAACAACCGGCAATACGGATGAATTGATTCTTATGGCGTCAACCGCGGGCCCAAAGGCGGTAACGGCCCGTGATGAAGCAATGAAAAATTCGCCGGCTCTGGGTGTTATTATTGACGCGGCCGCATCGGAAACCGCGGACGCGGGGCTTGATGAGCTGCAGGTATTTATTGACAAGCTTCTTGCGAAGGAAGGGAAAAAAACCACAAAAAGATTCAGCCCCGGCTACGGGGACCTTAAGATTGAAGCGCAGAAGAAGATATTTGAGGTTCTGAAACTTGAGAATATCGGAATTTCAATAACGGAAACTTTTATGCTTGAACCCGAAAAAAGCGTTCTGGCGCTGTGCGGCGCGGTAAATATACGACAGGAGAATGAATAATGACGAAACAGGAGTTTATAAAACTGCTTAAAAGAAAAACCGCGGTGCTTGACGGTTCGGCGGGAACTGTTCTGCAGAAAAGAGGCCTGCCAAAAGGGGTCTGCCCCGAACAATGGGGCCTTGAAAATCCCGGTGAGATTATAAAGCTTCAGAACGAATACATAGAAGCAGGCTCTGATATAATTTATACATTTACGTTCGGCGCAAATCCGCTGAAGCTTTCGGAATTCGGATTAAATGAAAAAACATATGAGATAAATAAGGCGCTTGCGGAGATTTCCGTGAAAACCGCGGGCAAAAAAGCTCTTGTTGCAGGAGATATTTCCTCATCGGGGCATTTCCCCGAACCGTTCGGGAACATACCGTTTGAAGAGGCGGCTGCCGGTTATAAAGAACAGGTAAAAGGGCTCCTGGACGGCGGTGTTGACCTTTTTGTCATTGAGACGATGATGGATATACAGGAGGCCAGGGCCGCGGTTCTTGCCGTAAAGGAAACATGTTCTCTTCCTGTAATGGTTTCAATGACTTTTGACAAAGATAAAAGAACTCTTACCGGCAGCGGACCGCTCGCCGCGTTAACAACGCTTCAGGCGCTGGGCATAGACGCTTTTGGAGTGAACTGTTCAACCGGGCCCGCGGAAATGGTTGATATCATAGCTGAAATAAAACCGTACGCGCATATACCTGTTTTCGCGAAGCCGAACGCGGGAATGCCGAGGCTTGTAAACAATGAAAGCGTATTTGATATGAAAGCGGAGGAATTTGCGGCTTTTGCGCATGACTTTGTTTCTGCGGGGGCAAATCTTTTTGGCGGCTGCTGCGGAACAGATCCGGAGTATATAAGGATCATATCCCGGAAACTGAAGAAAACAAAGCCTTTGGGCGTCAGGCATTTAAAATACAGCGCGGTGTCTTCCGCGCGGCAAACCGCTTTTATCGGGGGGCGGCCCATTGCGCTTATAGGCGAGAGAATCAATCCTACGGGAAAAAAACAGCTGCAGCAGGAGCTGAAGGAAGGAAGTTTCGCGGAGGTAAAAAAATTTGCCCGCGAGCAGGAGGAGTCAGGCGCCGTGATCCTTGATGTGAACGCGGGGATGCCGGGGATTAATGAAAAGGAAAAAGTGAAAGAAATCATAAATGTTTTAAGCGTCGCGTCAGGGCTCCCTTTGTGCATAGATTCCTCGTCGCCTGAAGTTATAGAGGCGGCATTGAGGCAGTACCCCGGAAAAGCGGTTATTAATTCCATATCAGGCGAAGAGGAGAAACTTAAAAAACTTCTGCCCATAGCCGCGAAATACGGAGCGCTGTTTATTCTGCTGCCGCTGTCTGACGCGGGAATTCCCGAAGACGCGGATACGCGTTATCAGCTTGTAAAATATATTGTAAAACAGGCAAAGAAATATTCAATAACGCCCGAAAATATAATTGTTGACGGGCTGGTGATGACGGTTTCGGCGGACCGGAAAGCAGCGGGGGAAACTCTTAAACTGATTGAAAAGTGTTCAGAAGAACTTATGCTTAACACGGTAATAGGGCTGTCCAATGTTTCTTTCGGCCTGCCGGAAAGAAGCCTGATAAACGCGTCTTTTCTGGCCATGGCCGCGGCAAAAGGATTAAGCGCGGTAATTGCCAATCCGTCCGTGGATATTATAATGAATGTCAAAGCAGCGTCTGATGTATTGTGCGGATACGATGAAAATTCTTCCGCCTACATAAAAAGATTTTCGGAAAAAACAGCTTCCGCTGAGGAAAAAACAGCCCGAAGCGGCGCGGAAATTCCTGTCCGGGAACGGCTGAACGACGCGGTGGTAAACGGCAATACAGAAAAAGCGGGAGAGCTTGCCGCGGAAGCTGCCGGACAGGAGGCAGCCGCGGATGTGGTTGACAATATTCTGATACCCGCGATTAACCGTGTAGGGGAGCTTTTTGACGAGAAAAAATATTTTCTCCCGCAGCTTATACAGAGCGCGGAAGCGATGAAAAAAGCGTTTGCCGCGATAGAACATCTTCTTGTGAAAGACGGCAAAGCGGAGAAAAAAGCAAGTGTGGTTCTTGCCACGGTAAAAGGCGATATTCACGATATAGGAAAAAACATAGTGGCGCTTATGCTTAGAAATTACGGTTTTGAAGTGCATGACCTCGGCAAAGACGTGCCCGCGGAGAATATTATAAAAAAAGCCCTGGAAACAGAGGCTGAGATAATAGGCTTATCGGCTCTTATGACAACAACAATGACAGAGATGAAAACTGTTGTGGAGTTAGCGAAGGAAAAAGGCGTTAAATCAAAGATAATAATAGGCGGAGCCGTTGTCACACAGGAATACGCCGACGAAATAGGCGCACACGGCTACTCCAAAGACGCCTATGAAGCGGTAAAGCTGGCGGGTGAATTGAGGA
>CAYTNY010000146.1:0-3138 GCA_964439215.1 uncultured Spirochaetia bacterium | reverse complement strand
GCGGCTGACTATATTGTTGATTTTCTGGCAGATAAGGGAATAAAAAATGTTTTTATGATATCCGGCGGCGGTGTTATGCATATAATAGACGCTGTGGGCCGGTCGCGCAGGGTGAAGTTTCTGGCAAATCTTCACGAACAGGCCTGTGGTTTCGCGGCAGAAGGATATGCAAGGATGAAAAACGCGCCGGGCGCGTGTATCGTTACCACAGGGCCCGGCGGCACAAATGCCCTTACTCCTCTTATAAACTGCTGGCTTGATTCCGTGCCTGTTGTTTTTGTATCAGGGCAGGTAAAGACTGAAAATACCATATTCAGGCATAAGGGGCTAAGGCAGTTTGGGGATCAGGAAATAAATATTGTGGATATGGCAAAACCTGTTTCAAAGTATGCGGTTATGGTTACAGATAAATCAAAATTAAAATATGAGATGGAAAAGGCCTTTTACACAGCGGTTTCGGGCAGGCCCGGGCCTGTATGGGTTGATGTGCCTCTTGATATTCAGGCATCGGAATTTAACCCGGATGATTATGAAGGATTTATCCCGAAAGCGGAAAAGAAACCCGCTATAAAAAACAAAACAGCCCGCATCATAAAAAAAATGGAAATGTCCGAAAGACCGCTTATAATTGCGGGGCAGGGCATACGGCTGTCCGGCGCTTTAAAGTCTTTTCTGAGACTTGCGGAGAAAACGGGCATACCCGTGGTGACCTCAATACTCGGCAAGGATATCCTGCCTTATGATCATCCGCTTTGCACGGGGCTGCCCGGCATAGCAGGGCAAAGAGGCGCTAATTTTGCCTGCGCAAACGCGGATTTTATATTGTCGCTGGGTTCAAGGCTTATGCTCAGGCAGATAGGTTTTAATTATAAGGATTTTGCCAAATCCGCGTATAAAGCGGTTGTGGATATTGACGGAAACGAAGCGCGCAAAAAGTCAGTTTCGGCTGATATGCCGATTGAGTGCGATGCGGGGATTTTTATTGAAGAAATGCTGGCTCTGCTGAAGCATAAGAAAGATTTCGGGGAAAAGTACGCTCCGTGGCGAGCAAGGTGCCGCGAGTGGCACCTTAAATATAATACAGCTGAAAAAAAGTTTAAAAACCAGAAAAAATTTATAAATTCACACATTTTCGCCGAAAGATTTTCGGAAATGTCAAAGCCGGGGGATGTTGTTGTGACTGCCAATGGTACGTCTTATATCGCTGTGCTTCAGGGTTATAAGGTTAAAGAAAATCAGCGTCTTATCTATAACAAGGCCTCGGCTCCTATGGGTTATGGCCTGTCCGCTGCCATAGGCGCCTGTATTGCAAACAATAAGCGGCCTGTTTATTGCTTTGAAAATGACGGCTCGCTTCAGATGAATATACAGGAATTACAGACTATTGCGGGGCATAAAATTCCCGTGAAAGTTATCGTATTCAATAATGACGGATATCTTTCAATAAAAATCACTCAAAAAGCCTTTTTCAGTGATAATTTTACGGCCTGTAATCCCTGCTCAGGAGTTATTCTTCCTGAGTTGAAGAAATTATGCAGTGCTTACGGTATTCCTTATTCCGCGCTGTCGGAAAAAAGAAAAACGGAATCCGCAATTAAGGAATTTATGAAAAAAAAGGGGCCTGCTGTTATGGAGGTTTTTATGGACCCGTGGCAGGAGTTTTTGCCCAAAGCTGTTTCTGTTATGCGGAAAGACGGTGTTATGGAAGCAAAGCCGCTGGAGGATATGTATCCTTTTCTGGAAAGAAAAGAGTTTAAAAGAAATATCATAACTGATAAAATGAAGAGAAAATAAGCAGTGGGAGGAATTAATGTTAAAGAGTGAAAAAAAGATGCTGGAGTCGTTAAAAAAACTGCGGGATGAATTCGGAGTTGAGGCCATCAAAGCGGAGTTTGAGGCGGAAGGGTCGCGTACGGACGAGCTTGTGAAGCTTAATGAACTCGTTTTCAGAGCCAACCTGGATATGGTCATAAAAATAGGAGGATGCGAAGCTGTAAGGGATATTGACCAGTGTCTCTTGCTGGGCGCAAAAGGAATAATGGCTCCTATGATTGAAACTCCGTTTGCTATGTCGAAGTTCAGGGCAGCGGCAGGAAAAGTTTATACGGAAGAAGAAAGAAAAGAAATGGATTTTATAATAAATGCTGAAACAAAAACAATGCATAAAAATATAAGAGAAATATACGATGAAGGCAAAGGATTTATAAATACCGTTGTTGTGGGGCGCGTGGATCTCTCGGGTTCTATGGGCATACCCAGGGAAGAGATAAATAATGATGCGATGTTTGAGGCTGTAAGCGATATTCTTAAAGTATCCCGTGAATACGGATTTACCTGCGCCGTGGGCGGAGATGTTTCAAATATCGCGGCGGTTCCTTTTATTCAAAAACTTGAGGGGCTTGCCGACAAAGTGGAAACCAGGAAGGTTATTTTTAAACTTGATAATATCAAGAATAGGATGATGGAAGCGGTGGCTGCGGCAATAGAATTTGAGTATTATTACCTGAAAAACAAGCACGAATTTTACAGCCGTATGGCAAATGAGGATATGGACAGGATAGTGCGTTTTGAAGAGCGTCTGCAAAAGGCGAAAGATGCGGGAGGGAAATAGTTGTTTGGGAATGAAATTAAAGCGGTTGCCCTTGATCTGGACGGAACTGTTTATACCGGCAGCACTCCTGTTGAGGGGGCGGTTGAAACAGTAAAAAAAATACTTGAAAAAGGTATAAAGATATTTTATTTCACAAATAATTCTGTAAAAACACGGAAAGAAATATGCGATAAACTTTTGAAAATGGGGCTGCCTGCGGAGGAGGAGATGGTTTATAATTCCGCTTATGCTTCCGGCCGGTACTTGAAGGAAAAGGAGTATAAATCTGTTTATTGCTGCGGCTCAAAAGGGCTTGAGGCGGAAATACTGAAATCGGGTGTTGACTGTGTGACGGAAATGCCTGAAGCGGTTATTGTGGGTCTTGATGAAACATTTGATTATAATAAGATGTCATTTGCGCTTAATCTGCTTAGAAATGAAAAGTGCCTGCTGGCGGCGTGCAATAGAGACAGGAGTTATCCTGTTGAAGACGGCAGAATTCTGCCCGGGTGCGGCCCTATAATAGCGGCTCTTGAAAACGCCTGCGG
>CAYTNY010000145.1:0-3139 GCA_964439215.1 uncultured Spirochaetia bacterium | reverse complement strand
AAACAGAAAAATAAAATTTCAAGCAGTAAGTTTTGGTTTTGTCTTCACTTTGAACTTTGAACTCTTGAACTATTATTCATCCAACCCTCCAAGCATCCAAAGTGAAGATGAAACTGAAAGTAAAACTGCAGGGGCGGGTTATAAACCCGCTTCTACGAAAAGCAACCGGAAATTTATGTTTTGTAGGGGAGGGTTTTCAATCCTCCCGGTTTAAAGTGAAGACAACACCGCAAGCAAAACTGCAAGGGCGTGTTATAAACCCGCTTCTACGAAAAGCAACCGGAAATTTCTGTTTTGTAGGGGAGGGTTTTCAACCCTCCCGGTTTAAAGTAAAAGCAAACCCGCAAGCCAAACCGCAAGGACGGTGAAAAACAGGCTGCAGGGTGTGAAAAATATGAGGCAAAAGCGGGAAGTCAACAGGGAATTCTAATTGTTGCGGAACAAATAATAATCGCCAGGATTGATTTGCAATTTGATAATCACTTCTAATATAAAAAAATCTAAAAAAATGCTTATTTTAAAGGCAATAATAAAACTCGTCTGTAAAAGTGCGGTTTTTAAACATAAATTCGTCCTAAAAAGTGTTATACGGATACATAAATTCGTCCCAAAAAGTGAAATTTTTACAGAAATTGGCTTGAAAGCCTGGTTTTTAACTGCTATAATAATAAAAAATTAAATAAAAAAGGTGATTGTTATGAAAAGATACGCTATGGAATCACTAATTAAGTGGAAAAATAAGAAAAACAGGAGGCCTTTGATTCTTAGCGGGGTGCGGCAGTCCGGGAAAACCTGGCTTATGAAAGAGTTTGGAAAGCTGAGTTTTAAGAATGCGGCATATATAAATTTTGATTCAAACCCAAGGATGAAAGAATTATTTGAAAGCTCGCTGGAGACTAAAACACTAATTAGCGGGATACAGCTTGAAACAGGGATTAAAATAATTCCGGAAGAAACGCTTTTGATATTCGATGAAATACAGGAAGTGCCAAGGGCCCTTACTTCGCTTAAATATTTCCATGAAAATAATCCTGAACTTTACATAATCGCCGCCCGCAGCCTGCTTGGAGTTGCGCTACACCGGGGGACTTCATTTCCTGTTGGAAACGCGGAGTTTCTTAATATATATCCGTTGTCTTTTTTTGAATATCTTGAAGCGATGGGGGAACCGGGGCTTGTTGAGGCGCTGAAATCTGAAGATTATAAACTGGCTGAAGTTTTCAAGAGTAAATATATGGAACATCTGAAAAATTATTATTTTATAGGCGGGATGCCGGGAGTTGTATCTGAATTCGTGGAAAACAGGGATTATGATAGTGCGCGTGAAATCCAGATGAATATTTTAAGGGCTTATGAAAATGATTTCTCAAAACATATGGCTCCTGAAACAGCAGTAAAAACAAATATGCTGTGGAACTCCATACCATCACAGCTGTCAAAGATAAATCATAAATTTATTTATAATGTGATAAAAGAAGGTGTAAGAGCAAAAGATTATGAAGTGTCAATAGCCTGGTTAAAAGACTGCGGAATGGTAAGCCGTGTTGCAAAAGTTAAAAAACCCGGAATTCCATTAAAAGCTTATGAGGACATTTCGGCTTTTAAACTTTATATATGTGATGTCGGGCTTCTTTCGGCCATGTGCGGACTTAGAAAAAAAACGCTTTTGGAAGGCTCCGAGGTTTACTCGGAATTTAAAGGCGCGCTGACGGAACAATATGTACTGCAGCAGCTGACAGCGTGCGGGATAAACGCTATTTATTATTGGTCGCCCGTTGGAGCTAAAGCGGAGATTGATTTTCTGATACAGACAGGCTCAGTAATAGTCCCGATAGAAGCGAAGGCGGAGCAAAACCTGCATGCGAAAAGCCTAAAATCATATATTGAAAAATATAAACCTGCGGCTGCAGTGCGTACATCTATGGCAGGTTTCAGAAAAGACGGGAACATTATTAATCTGCCTTTATTTATGATACAGCAGATTGAACAGATTGTTAATAAACTGCAGAAGCAATAATCAACACCGATGCTCAGATGCCCGGCAAGACCGCAAGGGCAAAGAAGAACAAGCAAGCCCTGAAATTTGAGTTATGCGCGGCGGTTAAATGAAAGCAGGCAGGTTTTGAGGTGAAAGAGAAGCCGTAAAAACACTATTTTCTTTACAAAAACGGGGGTCAGGCACTAAAATTGTAAAGAGAACATAATACCCGGATAACAAGCGCCGGATCAGGATAAACGGCATGCGGCATGTTGGCCGGAGGCTCGGATAGAACCGCTGTCCGCGGGCAGATACTGCATACAAAAAAATCTCCGGCAGGGAGAAATTAAAAGGAACGCAATTATGAATACAAAAAAAGTAATCACGGATATTAAAACGAAACTAAAGCACGGTGTTGACGAAGGCTACCGTAAATTCAACCAGGATCGCATCGCTCCTCATATGACAGGGTTTATCGGGGCCCGTATTCCTGATGTGAAAGCAGCAATGAAACCATATGTTGCGGAATACAGATCTTTATCGATGGATGATGCGGTTAAAGTGTCGCAGGAACTTATAAATACCGGCGTATTTGAACTCAGGATAATCGCGTATGAACTTATCTATATCCGCAACAAAGAATTTGAAAAAAAGCATTTCAAAGTGTTTGAAAAGTGGGTCAAAAACAATCTTGAAGACTGGAACGACTGCGACAATCTGTGCACTCACGTTATCGGCGCGATAGTCCATATGTATCCTGAACTTATCAGGGATGTGATCAAGTGGACAGGACACAAAAAGTTTATTGTCCGGCGCGCTGCCGCTGTTGCTTTTATTATCCCCGGCAGGCGGGGATGGCATCACGATGATATATTTAAAATCGCGGATATACTGCTTGGAGATGAGCACGATCTTGTTCAAAAGGGTTACGGATGGATGCTGAAAACCGCATCTGAATCAGATCAAAAGCGGGTTTTTAATTACGTTATGAAAAATAAAACGAAAATGCCGAGAACTGCATTGAGATACGCCATAGAAAAAATGCCGCCGCAGCAGCGTGAAAAGTGTATGGAAAAATAATCTGCGTTCAACGATAAGGCGGTTCAAGGTTCAAAAGGGCAAAAAATGAGTTTTGAGCTTTGGGAAGAACGAAGAACAGTG
>CAYTNY010000144.1:0-3139 GCA_964439215.1 uncultured Spirochaetia bacterium | reverse complement strand
TCAATCTCTTTCTCAAAATCATTTCCTTTAACTCCGCAGATAAAACCAAATATGTATATATCCAAACTCGCATAAATCAGCAGTCATTGCTCACAATTACACTCATATCTGTTTTGCCTTTTCAAGTACTTTCATGCCTTTCTGTGTTGTTATATACTTTTGTCTGGAGCTGCTCGGTTTGTCGGGTATGGTCATATTCAGCAGTTTTAATTTTATCAGCGGCTTGATGTATTTATTTTTAAATTTTGTCCTGTCTTTCCATTTAAATTGAGCCATCATTTCCATTGCGCTTTTTGAATCAATGCAAAATTTCAACACCTTTATGATTTCGCTTTCATCCAGATTGACTTGGTGCCGACTTAGTGCCGACTTAGTGCCGCCTTGGGACAGCTCCGAACCCATGCCTGATTTAGTTTCTTTTATTTTTAACCCGGCAAATAACTTATGCGGTTTTAAAATCGCCAAAAAGTATGTTCTGTCTTTATTTGTCTCAAATCTTGGGCCCGGAGACCCGTTTTCTTTCAACGCCCGCCTGATTTCAGGGAACCCCGTGCCTTTTGCCTCTGTCATATCAAGTTCTTTCAGGAAGTCCCCCAACCTTCTGTTTCTGTATTCTCTGACAGGGACTCTGGTTTTTTTCAGATCATTGTTGTTGACAGGAGGCATCGGACCCGGTTTTGACACAAATTCCATTCTGTCCGGAAATACATTTACTTCTATCGGATCCCGCAGGTCATAACCGCGGTGATATACGGCATTTGCCAGTATCTCTTCTACTGCCTGATACGGATAATTAAAAATCCGTTCGGCCTCGGCGCGGCCCGGTATTTTCCTGATATTTTCTTTCAGCACCATATTCCTGATATATTCAAGAGCGGCCTTCAACTGCCTGTGTATGGGCCCTTTAAAAACTTTTTCCGTAAATTTCCTGCCGGTTCCTTCTATATCTTCAAACTCGGCTATCTCAATCCTCGCTCCGGGGAAAAACTCTTCCGGGTCGTCCGAGAACATCAGCAGTCCTGCGTTTATTGGTTTTACATTTTCTTTTGAACCTCTGCAAACCTGCAATAACCTGCAAAGCTCCGGCACGGATACGTCTTTTGCCGTTTCATATAATCCGCTCCCGCTGTCTTTCAAAAATTGCAGTATTATATCCCGTTTCATATCGCGCATATCGGCATTATGGTTTATTCTGTCATCGAACGGGATGCGCGCCGATATTTCCAGCAGCTGTTTTTCTTCCTGCTGGTTTGCTTTTACTGTAGTTGAATGCCGCCTGATATAGTAAGTTTTTTCAGTTCCGGTATAACTTATTGGCGCTTTATACGGCCTGTTTTCTCCTCCCGGCACCCAAAGAACCAGAATACGTTTTTTCAGATATGTTTCAGGCGATACAACTACCTGCGGAAATGGCATTATCTTATGCCGGGCTTCAATTATTTTTTTCTGGAAAGCCTCTACCTGTGATTCTTTCAGTCCTGCGGGAGGCAATTCCGGAGCTCCGTCTGCGGATTTCACTCCGAAAACTATGTACCCGCCGCCGATATTATTGATGTCATTCGCAAAAGCGCATATCGTTTGTGCGGCTTTTTCCGGATCAAAACCTTCCTTATAATCCAGTCTGTCAGACTCTACGGTTAAACCTTTAAATAATTCTTCGATCCTTATCGGCAGCGGCATTTCCCGGCCTCCTTCACTGTCTTTTTCACACACCCAGTTCCTTCATCATCTTCTTTATCTTCCCTCTGACCTCAACAAGCTCCGCTTCAACCTTCTCAATCTCCTTTTCCGTCTTCTTTATATCAATCTCTTTCTCGTGCTCAAAAGTATCCACATATCTCGGTATATTCAGGTTAAAATCATTTCCTTTAACTTCATCCAAAGTCGCCTTATAAGCATATTTATCAATGGTCTCATACCCTTTATATGCCTTTACGATTTTTTCAATATGTTCCGGCAGGAGGACATTTTTTGTTTTCTCCTTTGCAAACTCCTTACTCGCGTCTATGAAAATCAAATCCTTTTTCTTTCTCCCCTGCTTAAAAATAAGTATGGCCACAGGTATGCCCACGCCGTAAAAGAGGTTTGCGGGCAGGCCGATTACGGCGTCCAGCAGGTTTTCTTCTATCAGCGCCTGTCTTATCCTGCCTTCGCCGCCGCCCCGGAATAAAACACCGTGCGGCACTACCACGCCCACTCTGCCCTTATCCTCAACCATAGAGGCTATCATATGAAGTACAAAAGCATAATCCCCCTTGCTTTTCGGCGGCACTCCACGGTTAAATCTCTGGAACTTATCACTCGCCGCGTGCTCCGCACCCCACTTATCAAGAGAAAACGGCGGATTAGCAACCACAACATCAAATTTCATCAGTTCATCATTTTTAATATGCAGCGGATTGTTTATGGTATCGCCCCATAAAATCTTAGCGCCGTCTATTTGGTGCAGAAACATATTCATTTTACAAAGCGCCCAGGTGGAGCCGTTATTTTCCTGGCCAAAAACCGAATAATCATTGCTTCCTATTTCTTTTGCTATTTTTATAAGCAGCGAACCCGACCCGCACGCAGGATCATACAGCCGTTCTCCTGCTTTAGGCTTTAAAAGTTTCGCCAGCAGCTGAGATACCTCAGAAGGAGTATAAAACTCCCCGCCTTTTTTTCCCGCATCACTCGCAAAACGGTATATAAGATATTCGTATGCGTCGCCGATTATGTCATTATTCCCGATGCGCGAAGGCCGGAAATCAAGTTTCGGATTTGAAAAATCCTCAATCACGTGTTTGAGACGCCTGTTCCTGTCTTTTACCTGTCCAAGGTTGGCTTCGGAGTTAAAATCAATATTGCGGAACACTCCATCCAGCTTTGACTTATTGCGGTCTTCTATCTCTTCAAGCGCCTTATTTATTATCTCCCCGATATTATTCTGGTCGCGTTTTTCATATATATGATCGTAAGTACAGTGGTCGGGCAGGTAAAACCTCTCCCTCTCAAGCTTGCGTTTTATCCTTTCTTTATCCCCTTTATACTGTTTCTCATACTCAGCCTTAGCATCCTTCCACAGATCACTAAGATACTTGAGGAACAAAAACACAAGTATATAGTCCTTATACTGTGTCGGATCTACCGTCCCCCTGAA
>CAYTNY010000143.1:0-3168 GCA_964439215.1 uncultured Spirochaetia bacterium | reverse complement strand
ACTTTGAACTTTGAACTTTGAACTTTGAACTTTGAACTTTAAACTCACAACCTATGCGTTACATTCACATGCCTTGCAAGATATCTTCCGGTATGCGAACGTTTGCTCTTCATCACCTGTTCCGGCGGCCCCTGCGCAACTACTTCGCCGCCTTTATCCCCGCCCTCAGGCCCCAGGTCAATTATATAATCGGCATTTTTTATCACATCAAGATTGTGTTCAATAACTATAACCGTACTTCCTCTTTCAACCAGTTCATTAAGCACTCCGAGCAGTTTTTCAATATCCGCAAAATGAAGCCCTGTTGTAGGTTCATCAAGAATATAAAGTGTATTTCCGGTTGCTCTTTTGGCAAGCTCCGAGGAAAGCTTGACCCTCTGCGCCTCGCCGCCCGACAATGTGGGAGCAGACTGGCCCAGCGTTATGTATCCGAGACCGACATCATCAAGAGTTCCAAGTATACGCGCCGCGGAAGGAATACTCCCGAAAAATTCAAGCGCTTCCTCCACGCGCATATCAAGAACATCAGAAATACTTTTGTCTTTGTACAGCACTTCCAGAGTTTCCCTGTTGTACCTTTTTCCGCCGCATTCCTCACAGGGAACATAAACATCCGGCAGAAAATGCATTTCTATTCTTATAATACCATCGCCCCGGCACGCCTCGCATCTTCCGCCTTTTACATTGAAACTGAACCGGCCCGCCTCATACCCCCTTATCTTTGCCTCTTTGGTCTGCGCAAACAGCTTTCTTATTTCGGTAAAAAGCCCCGTATATGTCGCGGGATTTGAGCGCGGTGTCCTGCCTATAGGATTTTGATTTATCTCAATAACTTTGTCTATACTCTGCCATCCTTCAATTGACTTGAAACCTCGGGGAGAATGCCCTCCGCGGTAAACTTTATGAACAAGAGCCGGATAAAATGTTTCCGTAATCAGCGATGACTTGCCCGAACCGGAAACCCCCGTAACCGCAATGAAGTTTCCCAGCGGAAATTTCACGCTTATATTTTTAAGATTATTGGTCGCGGCATCCTTTATTTCCAGTATCCTGTCCGATTTTCTTTTATTCTTTTTCAGTGTTATCTTTGTTTTATTTAAAAGATACTGCGCGGTAAGCGAATCTTTCTTTTTCATGACATCAGCAACGCTTCCCTGCGCCACGACCCCGCCGCCGTGGATTCCCGGGCCGGGCCCCATATCAATAAGGTGGTCGCAGTTTAATATGGTTTCCTCGTCATGTTCAACAACAATAACCGTATTGCCCAGATCTCTTAAGTTTTTCAGGGTTGAAAGAAGCTTCATATTATCACGCTGATGCAGCCCTATACTTGGTTCATCAAGTATATAAAGAACGCCCACAAGCCCCACTCCTATCTGTGTCGCAAGATGTATTCTCTGAAATTCCCCGCCGGAAAGCGTCCCTGCCCTGCGTTCAAGCGAAAGATACGACAAACCCACGTTTAAAAGAAATTCCAGCCGGCCTCTGATTTCTTTCAGTATCATTCGGGCTATGGTTTCCTCTTTTTTTGTGAGTTTAACCGAAGAAAAGAATTCATACGCTTTTTCCACAGACATTTCCGCGGTATCAATTATTGATTTCTTGTTTATTTTCACGGAAAGAATTTCCGGCTTCAGCCTTTTGCCGCCGCAGGCGCTGCACGGCTTTTCCACCATATATCTGTTGAATATATCATCTCTTATTTTCTCAATGTCAGTTTCCATATACCGCCTCTGCAGAAAAGGTATAACGCCCTCAAACTCGCCGTGATACTTGTATTCCGCGGTATATTTTCTGTACTTATAATCAAATTTTATTTCTTCATCCAGGCCGTAAAGTATTGCTTTCTTAACCTTTTGCGGAAGATTCTTAAACGGGGCGGCTGTACTGAATTTCATATGCCTGGAAAGTCCTTTAATAAAATGCCAGTAATATCCTTCCCTGTTCTGCCAGGGCCTTAACGCTCCGTCATCCAGGCTTAATTCCGGATTGACAACAAGTTTTTCATCAACCTCTACTCTGCTCCCAAGGCCGCTGCATACGGGGCAGGCGCCGAAAGGACTGTTAAAAGAAAACATTCTCGGCTCCAGTTTTGTCATGGCAAAACCGCACTTGTCGCAGGAAAGTTTTTCGGAAAAAAGGGTGTCCTTTTTTGCCGAAACATCATTTATTATTACCGTTCCCTCGCCCAGTTTCAGCGCCAGTTCAACAGACTGAGTAAGCCTTTTTTTTATGTCCGGCTTTATCTGCAGCCGGTCCACAACAATCTCAATGGAATGCTTCTTGTTTTTCTCAAGTTTTATGTCTTCGTCAAGAGAATAAACAACACCGTCAACTCTGACCCTCAGAAAACCTTCTTTTTTTATGTTCGTAAAAAGCTTTGTGTATTCGCCTTTTCTTCCGGAAATAACCGGCGCAAGGATCATTATACGCAGCCCTTTCTCCAGCGAACATATATTATCCACAATCTGGCCGGGTGTCTGTGCTTTTATCGGCGTTCCGTCATTCGGACAGTGAGGGGCCCCTATTCTGGCAAAAAGCAGCCTTAAATAATCATATATTTCAGTTATTGTTCCGACAGTGGACCTCGGATTGCTGCCCGCGCTTTTCTGCTGTATTGCAATGGCCGGAGACAGCCCTTCTATGGCATCAACGTCAGGTTTCTGCATCTGCCCGAGAAACTGCCTTGCGTAGGCCGAAAGTGATTCAACATACCGTCTCTGCCCTTCTGCATATATGGTATCAAACGCAAGGGATGATTTCCCCGAGCCGGATACACCCGTGATCACAACAAATTTATCTCTCGGTATTTTTATGTCTATATTCTTTAAATTATGTTCTCTTGCGCCTTTTATTATTATCTCTTTCATTGCGTATACTCCTCATGCATTTGATTGATTATTTTTTTGAATTTAAATCAGGAAAAACAGTATTTCCGGTTTATTCAAAATCCAAAATTAATTATAGCAGAATAACCGGAAAACCGCCACAAAATGAGGCTGTATACGCTGAAATGAACCGGCCGCCTGCATTTCAATGCTCACACAGTCTCTTAATCCTCAACCCCTTGAATCTGCCGCATCTCTTGTTTTAAGCGTTAACTTATGTTACACAGTATCCAGCCGCTGCTTAACCCTCTCTATAAAATCCCCCTGCCCCCCTTTTAGA
>CAYTNY010000142.1:0-3315 GCA_964439215.1 uncultured Spirochaetia bacterium | reverse complement strand
TAGAAAAGGGGGTAAAAAAACATAATACCGCCTGTAACATACTCTGTCCTCTCCCGTAGAGGGAGAGGGGGGAAATCTTAAACAATATCCACTCATGAAGACTCATGCAGCCGCTGCATGCGGATAACAGGCAGGTTCCCCGGCGGATTCCGGATATGGCTGAGGGACCCGGCGTTAAAAACCAAATCCCTTTCAGCCTTTTTTAAGGTTATAAAGCCAACCGGAACTTCAGCGCCCTGATCACTCCAATTTCCGCATAAACTCATCCGGGTTCCGCAGCTGTCCTGTTTTTATAAGATGTATAATTCTTTTTTGCGCGTGCGCTTTAGTCTGCGGATCTTTCGTGGTTTTAATTATTTCAAGCCAGTAATCCGCAGCTTCCCGCGGCGGTTTGTACTGTTCGTATATATTTCCAAGCAGCCGTTCTATAATGGCGGGATGATCGTCAAATTTCAGTGCTTCTTCCAGAAACTTAACATACCGCTCCCTGTCAAGTCTGCCTTCCTGGCGGTAAAGCATTGCACCAAGATAAAATCTGAGTTTCCAGTTTTTCGGATTATACTTCAGCCCTTTTTGTATAAACTCAACAGCTTCATCATATCTGTTTACAAAAAATCCCAGGATCGCTCCGCCGTAAGTATACGCAAACGTAAAATGAGGGTCCGCATCCGTGATTCTGTCAAGATAATCATAAAGCTCCGGATATCCTGTTTCCCGGTGTTCTATATCCCCGTAATACTGCAGAAATCTTATATATTCAACATCTCCCAGCAGCGTCCGGTATCCAAAAGCAACACCCAGTACGTGCGAAAAAACCTTATATGAATTAAGGTTGAGAAAATACCATTCCGGCTGAATCTCAAAAAGCTTTTTTGTCGCGGCGGTATTAAGAAAAACATTCACCGGTATAAATATTATAAGGAGACATATAAAAACAAAATTTTTCGGCATCCTCAGAAAAATTCCTTTCTTTTGAAAACTGCGCCGGTTATTACAAGCATTACTGCAATATAACTTACGGCATAAAGAACAACAAAAACCGCGTACCCCGCATCAGAACCTCCCAATCCGGAGGTAATTCTGTCTTTGAAATTAAAAAGCTGGAGATTGGGAACCAGATAATACATAATATCCGTTAAAACCTTCAGCAAAACACTGTCCAGTTTATCCACTATGTTTTTAAGATGCACGGTTATATGGCCGAGAACATACACAAGAAACAGATAAATAACCGCTCCCGGCACAGATGTCGCAATAACGGAAAACAACAGCCCCGCCGAAGACAATACCGCGATACCCGCAAATGTCATAACAACCGAAACAAACAGGTCTATATCCCACGGGTTTCCGCCTTTTACCGCTATTATGATCATCAGCGTAATGAACATGAGCAGCATGTTCATGCCTATTGTCGCGATAATGCCGAGATACTTGCCGATTATAAATTCACTTCTTTTTATGGGTTTTACAATTACCATGAACAGGGTTTTAAGTTCGGTTTCCTCAAACATCTGTATGGTAAGCGAAAGAGCCAGCGTAAGGAACGCAAAAATATTTATCGCAAAAAGCCCGAAATCTTTTATCATTTTCATTTCAACTTCCTGGGCAAGTTCGCTTATAAAAAAAGAAAAACCCATTGCCATAACAGCAAAAATAATAAGGACATTCAGCATCTTGTTCCTGAAGCTCTGCTTAAATACATATTCCGCGGCCGCGAAAGTTTTTCTCATTTTCCGCCTCCTTTCTTCCCGCGTTTTCCGGTTTTTATCTTATCAGGCGCCGGCCCCGCAACGCTTTTAACAAAGTAATCTTCCAGGCTCTTATACCTCTTTTTTATTGAAGTTACGGTTTCAACAGGAAGGAGCCTTCCTTTATGCAGAACAGCAAGGCGGTCGCATATTTTTTCTATTTCGCTGAGTATGTGAGAATTAAAAAATATTGTTTTCCCTTTTTTATGCAGGTTCAGTATTATATCCCTTGTTTCTTTATACCCGAGAGGATCAAGGCCCGACATAGGCTCGTCAAGCAAAAGAAGCTCCGGATCGTTGAGTATTGCCTGGGCAAGCCCGAGCCTTCCCTGCATCCCTTTTGAGAAGCCTTTGATGCGGGTATTGCGTTTCTCATAAAGATTTACGGTATTAAGGACATAATCAATTCTGTCTTTTTTTTCAGAAGCCGGTATGCCGAGTATGTCGGAAAAATAAGATAACACCTCAACAGCCTTTAAATACTTCGGAAAATAAGGTATTTCCGACAGATAGCCTATTTTTTTTCTTATTTCACTGTTTTCTATGGTATCCCCGAATATCTTTACGGTTCCTTCCGTGGGCCTTAAAAGCCCGAGAAGTATTTTCATAAGCGTTGTCTTGCCCGCGCCGTTTACCCCGAGCAGCCCGAAAACCTCCCCTTTTTTGACTTCCAGAGCCACGCCGTCAAGAGCCTTATACGAATCTTTTTTCCAGAAATCAAGAGGGTTGTACACCTTTGTAACGTCCTTGAATTCAATCGCGTTCATATCAGCCTCTCTTTTTCTTTTTTTTTTTAGCTAATTATATTTTATATACAAAACCAGAAATTAGTCAAGAGGGATTTTGCGTTTGGAGCCCGGCCTATAGATTGCAGGTTTCATTGTAACACTTAATAGAAGCGAAGTCTTTTTTTTGCACATACCGGAGCGCTTAATTCATACAGTTATTTATGTTTCCCTCAAGACACTTTCCTGTCCCATAGAGCTGTCCTTACCCTTATTTCTTGTTTTAAGCGTTAACTTGTATTACAAAGTATCCTGCCGCTGCTTAACCCTCTCTATAAAATCCCCCTGCCCCCCTTTTAGAAAAGGGGGTAAAAAAACATAATACCGCCTGCAACATACTCTGTCCTCTCCCATAGAGGGAGAGGGGGGAAACAGCGAGAAAAAAATGTTTTCAATCTTCGGGAGAACATACAGACCTTTCCCGGCACCGTGATCAGGTATTTATGCGGGTATGTGATTTTTTTTGTTTTCGCAGGGGAGGGCCCGTGTGCCCTCCCGTTTTTTTTGTTTTAATACAATTAATTGCAAACAAAAATATACGATCCCATTTAACCCTGTAAACACGCGGGCACGCTTCGGGAGGGCACATGGGCCCTCCCCTACAAAAAAACGGCTGTTGCACGCATCTCCTGTTTGGGCGTTAACTTGTATTACAAAGTATCCTGCCGCTGCTTAACCCTCTCTATAAAATCCCCCTGCCCCCCTTTTAGAAAAGGGGGTAAAAAAACATAATACCGCCTGCAACATACTCTGTCCTCTCCCATAGAGGGAGAGGGGGATGC
>CAYTNY010000141.1:1524-3322 GCA_964439215.1 uncultured Spirochaetia bacterium | reverse complement strand
CCTCGGAAACTACGAATACCTGAAAGAAGAGTATGTGGAGAATTACAGAAGATAAGGAAGCCGGCCGGCAATTATTAATGAAAATCTGTGCGGGGCCTCTTTTATAATTTTTACGCAGGGAACACGCCCCGCCGTGTTCCGCGCCTTTGAATTTTTAAAATCTCGGACAAGCACAAGGGCTTGTCCCTGCAAAGACGAAAACAAACATTGCTCTTTTCTGCGTTACACTCCCGCTTTCATCCTTGACAATTGTCTTTATTGATAATATAATCTGATAAATTACAGGAAGTATCCGGTTTTTATTGTGAAATTACGGTGTTTCCGGAGTTTTTGCATTTATATGCGCGATAGGTATGTTTGCTGTGTTATTTTTATGCCTGAGAAAAAGGAGAATGAGTTATGTCTGAAAAAAGCATAAAAGCCGGGCTTATAGGTTTCGGTGTTGTCGGAACGGGTGTGGTTCGTCTTTTTAATGATTCCGCGAAAATAATAAACGCAAAAGCGGGAGTGAAAACAGAACTTGTTAAAATATGCGATCTTGATATTGAAACCGACAGAAATGTATCCACAGCGGGATATAAACTTACAAAAAACGCTGATGACATACTTGAAGATCCTGAAATTGATATTGTCATAGAGCTTATCGGCGGTTATAAGCTGGCTTTTGATTTCGTTATTAAAGCAATGAAAAACGGCAAACATGTTGTTACCGCAAATAAGGCGCTTTTGTCAAAATACTGGGATGAAATAGTCCGGACCGCCAAAGAAAATAATGTAAACATAATGGGAGAAGCAGCGGTAGCCGGCGGAATACCCATATTAAGAGCCCTTAACCACGGGCTTGCCGCAAACAGGATAGAAAAAATAATAGGCATCCTGAACGGGACCTGCAACTATATTCTGACAAAAATGTCGGTTGATAAGATGGAGTTTGAAGACGCGCTGCAGCAGGCGCAGGAGCTGGGTTTTGCGGAAACAGACCCGACTCTTGACATAGAGGGCTTTGATACAATGCATAAAATAGTGATTCTTTCAACTCTTGCTTTCGGGAAACGGGTAAAGGAAGATCAGGTAAGCGTGGAAGGGATAACGGGAATAGATATTGATGACATAAAAACAGCGTTATCGCTCGGCTATAAAATGAAACTTCTTGCAATTGCCGAAAAAAAAGAAGGTATTGCAAATGTAAGGGTTCATCCTGCTTTGGTTTACAGGGACAGGCAGCTTGCCTCCGTAAACAATGAATTTAATGCGGTTTATATAAAGGGAGACGCTGTAGGAGACACTCTTTTTTACGGCAAAGGAGCCGGGGAAATGCCCACTGCTTCAGCTGTGCTTTCGGACGTGATATTTATAGCAAGAAGTGCGGAGCAGGGCTTAAAAGCCGGCAGATTTGCCGAAAAAGAAACAGAAATGGAGTATATTCCGATTGACGAAATACACAGTAAATATTATCTGCGGTTTAATGTTCAGGATAAATCAGGAGTGCTTTCCGAAATATCCGGAATACTCGGCAGAAACAATATAAGCATAGAGACCGTAATGCAGAAGGCCCGGCATACGACCGAAAGAGTGCCGGTTATTATAATGACCTATGAATCACGCGAAGCGGATGTAAAAAAAGCTCTTGCGGAAATAGATGCTCTTGAAATAACAAAAGAAGACACAGTTTTGTATAGAGTGGTTGATTAAGGCGATTTTTAATTTTTGATTTTTAATTTTTAATTTTTGATTCAAAACAGAAATAAACAATCAAAAATTAGAAAGAGTTTTATGTGTTAGTGTTTGTTTTTGTTTT
>CAYTNY010000141.1:0-1424 GCA_964439215.1 uncultured Spirochaetia bacterium | reverse complement strand
AAATCAAAAATCAAAAATAAACAATCAAAAATTAAAATGAGGTTTTTTTACATGAAGCAGTACAGCGGGCTTATTGAAAAATACAGAAAATATCTTCCGGTGAGCAGGAAAACGCCTGTGGTTACGCTGCAGGAGGGCGGAACTCCTCTGATACGGCTTGAAAAAATAGAAAAAATGCTCGGGCCGGGTGTTTCGCTTTACGGTAAATATGAGGGTCTTAACCCTACAGGTTCTTTTAAGGACCGCGGCATGACAATGGCGGTCTCAAAGGCAAAGGAAAAAGGCGCAAAAGCTACGATCTGCGCATCTACGGGAAATACTTCCGCCTCAGCCGCGGCTTATTCAAAAAGAGCAGGGCTTGAAAGTTTTGTAATAATACCCAACGGGTACATTGCGCTGGGAAAACTTTCGCAGGCGCTTATACACGGAGCAAAAGTCATAGCGATTGACGGTAATTTTGACGATGCTTTGAGAATAGTAAGAGAAATATGCGAAACATCGCCGATAGAGCTTGTGAATTCGCTGAACCCGTTCAGGATACAGGGACAGAAAACAGCGGCATTTGAGATCGTGGATTACCTCGGTGAAGCGCCTGATTTTCACTGTATACCCGTGGGCAATGCGGGGAATATAACAGCTTACTGGATGGGATATAAAGAGTATAAGAGTGCGGGCAGAGCAAAGAAGCTGCCGAAAATGATGGGTTTTCAGGCTTCGGGTTCCGCGCCGATAGTAAAGGGCAGGCCGGTAAAGAAACCGGATACAATAGCAACAGCCATAAGAATAGGCAATCCCGCAAGCTGGCAGCAGGCGGAAAACGCCAGAGATGAGTCAAAAGGAATTATAAATATGGTTACGGACAGGGAAATAGTAAAGGCTTACAGGATGCTTGCGGAGCTTGAAGGTGTTTTTGTGGAACCGGCATCCGCTGCTTCCGTGGCAGGGCTGCTTAAATTCGGCGGAAAATTTCTGCCGAAAAAGAAAAAAACCGTTGTTGCGTGCACTCTGACCGGCCACGGATTAAAAGACCCGGACAGAGCCATAAAAAGTATGAATTTTAAGCCGGCAGTAGTAAAACCGGAGCTGAAAGCGGTTAAGAAAGTGATGGGAATAGGATAGTTCAAAGATATAGTAGTTCAAAGTTCAAAGATAGGGCAGTTCAAAGATATAGCAGTTCAAAGTTCAAAGATAGGGCAGTTCAAAGATATAGTAGTTCAAAGTTCAAAGATAGGGCAGTTCAAAGTTCAAAGATAGAGCAGTTCGAAGTTCAAGGATAAGGCAGTTCAAAGTTCAAGGATAAGGCAGTTCAAAGTTCAAGGATAGGGCAGTTCAAAGTTCAAAGATAGGGCAGTTCAAAGTTCAAAGATAGAGCAGTTCAAAGTTCAAAGATAGGGCAGTTCAAAGATATAGTAGTTCAAAGTTCA
>CAYTNY010000140.1:0-3427 GCA_964439215.1 uncultured Spirochaetia bacterium | reverse complement strand
ATAATATCACTGCATCCCGAGCCATTCCAGCGCCTCTTCCTCATCGGTAAATGCTTTAATATTTCTCCCGGCTGCCTGATTTATCGCGTTTAAAATAACAGTCTTTACTTTTGAAAGCCCTATAACAGCGCCGGCTTTCACATATGGTTTGTTTCCTTTCACAAAGTCATTAAACTGCTTTACGGTTTCGGAATTGTAAAGTGTATTTTTAACGTTTGTAAGAGTAAGAACGGTATTTTCAGGCTTGTTTCTTATTATCTTCGCTGCTTCTTCTATTATACCCGGCACTTTTTCGGCTTTTTCACCGGAAAAATCAACCAGAACTATTTCTTTGCCGTTCTTTTCCGCAGTATTTACATTTCCCATGCAGGCTCCATATTTTTATAATATTGTTATCCGATTATATATGATTTCCCCGCTTCCGTCAAGATAAGGACATTCATTTACAGCCGGGAAACCGCGGCAGTTAGTCTTTCGGGGATAATATTAAGAAAGCACAGTCGCAGCTCTAAAACCCGGCCGCTGAAGCGCTTTCAAGCAGCTCTTTTACTTTCCCTGTTATATCATTTGCTTCGGTTATCTCTGTTACCATTGCGGTTTTCACGGCACCGGCTTTTTTAAGTTCCGGCAGATGCTTCTTTTTTATGCCGCCCATTACGGTAAAAGGTATTTTTATCTTTTCCGATATTTCCCTCATTTTTTCAATGCCCAGCGGAGCAATCCCTGTTTCTTTGGTATTGGTCGCGTAAACAGGGCCTATATTAATATAATCAGCGCCTTTTTCCTGAGCTTCCAGCGCCTGCTTTAAGTTATGGGTTGAAACGCCCTTAATAAGCCCCGGCGCGGCGCCGGCCGCGGCATCAACCGGAATATCATCCTGCCCCAGATGCACTCCGTCGGCCTTAACCGCAAGCGCAATATCAATATGGTCATTTATAATTAAAAGCGCGCCGTATTTTTCCGTAATTTCCCTGAATTTCACAGCCAGGAAAAATATTTCTTTTTTTGTCATATGTTTCTCGCGAAGCTGAACGATCCCCGCTCCGCCCTTTAAAACACTCTCCGCGGCAAAAACAGGATCCCTGCCGGCGCAGAATCCGGATGTTATAACCGGATACAATGTTATGCGGGAAAATTTTTCCAGCGCTTTTTCCTTATGCGGGCCGGATGCTTTCATCATCCGCCGCCTACAAATCTTAAAATTTCAACTTTATCGCCGCTTTTAACCAACAGATCCTTGTAACCGCTTTTTTTTATCAGCTTCCCGTTTACTTCCGCCGCCGCGGTTTCCCGGTTAATTCCGAGAAGATCCATCAGTTCCGCAAGGGTCATTTCCTTTTCAAATTCTTTTTCCGCGCCGTTAAAAATTATTTTCATTTTTTCACCCCTTCAAAACTATCCGACCAGTCTTTAAAAACAGGGTAATAGCCTTTTTGCCTTATAACTCCGGCAATCTCCCGGGTTGTCCTGCTGTCGCTTATATCAAATTGTTTTTTTGTCTTGTCATTTTCATAAATATCATATCCGCCCGGATTGGTTTTTGATCCCGCACTCATCATTGTTATTCCGTAACCTATCATATTGTCCCTGAATACCGCGGATTCACGGGTGGATACGGTGATCCCCGCATGTTTCAGATAGATCCTCAGCGCAAATATCATTTTGACAAGCTGCCTGTCTGTCACGGGCTCTGCCGGCTTAAAACCCGATGTGTTTTCCCTGAGCCTCGGAAAACTTATGCTGATTTCGCTTCTCCAGTACTTTTTCATAAGATAAGCCGCGTGCGCCCCCAGCATTGCCGCTTCAAATCTATAATCATAAAGGCCCAAAAGCGCCCCTATGCCGGCTTTTCTGAAACCCGCCGAAAGCGCCCTGTCAGGCGTCTCCAGCCTGTATCTGAAATTTTTTTTAGGGCCCGCCCTATGGACACTGTCATAAACTTCCCTATCATATGTCTCCTGATACACAGTGATCCCCGACGCTCCCGCGCCGACCAGTTCTTTATATTCGCTTTCCTGCATAGGATATACTTCCAGAGAAACAAAAGGAAAATACTTTTTTGCCGCCTTCACCGCTTTTTTTATGTATCCCGCATCCGCTCTGCCGGGATGCTCCCCCGTAAGTATAAGAAGATTTTTGAATCCAAAACTTTTTATTTTTTCCAGCTCCGCTTTTATCTCGTCAAAAGAAAGCGTCTTTCTCGGTATTCTGTTTTCCGCGTTAAATCCGCAGTAAAGACAGGAATTCACGCATTCATTTGAAATATATACGGGTATATACATCTGTATGTTTTTCCCGAAATAAGCGTCAGTATCTTTTTTGGAGCGCTCAGCCATTTCATCCAGGTACTCATCCGCGGCATCCGATAAAAGCGCCAGAAAATCTCTGTAGCTTAAATTTTCTTTTGCTATTGCGGATTCAACCGAATTCCGCGAAGCATTTTTTATGCTCTGCACTGTTTCATCTTTATTTATTTTTTCATATTCATCCGCAAACGTTTTCATTTTGATATCCATTCCGTGGGGCTTGAAGGCCTTGCTGTGTCGCGTTTTGCGGCTGTTCCGGAAAGAAACGCCATGCGCCCCGCTTTAACAGCGAGATTAAATGCCCGCGCCATTTCAACGGGCTCCGGCGCGGCGGATACCGCGGTATTTATCATAACCGCGTCAGCTCCGATTTCCATTGCCAGCGCCGCATCAGACGGGCTTCCCAGCCCCGCGTCTATTACCACCGGTATATCTGCCTGGCTTATTATGATTTTTACGGCATCGGAGTTTTTAAGTCCTTTATTTGTGCCTATGGGAGACGCCAGCGGCATTACCGTAACCGTTCCCGCGTCTTCAAGTTTTTTCGCAAGCACAGGGTCCGGACCTATATAAGGCAGAACCTTAAAGCCTTCTTTCACCAGTATTTTCGCGGCTTTCAGCGTTTCATCCCCGTCCGGCCAGAGGTATTTCGGGTCAGGCGTAACCTCAAGTTTCACCCAGTCAGACATTCCCGCTTCCCTCGCAAGCATCGCAAGCCTTACCGCTTCGCCGCTGTTCTGCGCCCCGGACGTATTGGGAAGTATGAATATTTCTTTCGGGTCAAGCGCGGATATAATATCACTCCCCGGATCGTTTACATCAACACGCCTCAGCGCAACAGTGATTATTTCCGCTTCCGCTGCCTTTAAGCATCCTCTCATTATCTCATCCGACGGAAATTTTCCCGTCCCTATCATAAAACGCGACCTGAAACTCCTGTCCGCTATTTTCAGCAAATCCTCCGCCATATCCATTCTCCTGCAGTTTTATAAAATCGCCCGGATCAAAATCCGGGATCTGAAAATTCACAACAAACAAATTATAGCATATACTTTCAACATATTGAATGAGAAAGCCGAAAAAAGGGAATGGAGAAACGGGGGCAAGTGGTTTGGGGTTTG
>CAYTNY010000139.1:0-3459 GCA_964439215.1 uncultured Spirochaetia bacterium | reverse complement strand
GCGCCGAACGCTGATACTGTTCCTATTATTATCGCGTAATATATCCATTTGCTGCTGTTTACAACCCCTGATTTATTTAAAAAAGAACGGGATTTAAGCATATACTTATAATATATATTGCCTCTGTACTTTTTCTTGTCGAAATTTTTCATTATTTTTCTGTTCTGCCTTTGATATTTTTTTATTTGTGAATTTTATATTTCTGTTCTCTGAAAAGCTCCCGGCATCAGTCCTTTTGCATTTTCAACCGCAGTAAACAGTATGTTTTCTATTTCAGCAATTTCACCGGAAGAAAGATAAATCCCGAACTTAAACTGCATATTATCCGAATCAATCAGAAAAGCCCTTCCTTTCAGGCCTAACTCAGAACTTACCATATACGGTATTTCTTTTTCCCGGACAAAATCCACTGTTTTTATTTCCTTTATTTCATCCACGGGTATCACTGCTGCTGTTCCGATATTAAATATTTTTTTTGAATAATAAAAACCGCCGGAATTAACTTCTATTATTTCAACACCGCCTAAGGTCCACAATACGGAGCGCGCCAGCAGAAAAACAGCATATCCCGTAAATCCCGCAAGCACAATATTTCCCGCAGTCATAAAAAACTTCTGCCTGAAAAGCAAAAACGCGGCAGGAAGTATATAATAAAGAAACAACACGACCGCACTCATCACAATAACAGTAAAAAATGCGTGGATTATTGAATTGTGGGCTTTTATCTTAATACGCAGCCGGCCGGCTTCGGTCTTTATTTTTACCCTGTTCATTTTTCTCCGTTTTATATTTTTCTTTTTTATTATAACGGTTCACAATATTATGTCAACAATTGCGTTGCTGTTTAAGTTCAATAATGCGGCGGCTTAAAAATACGGGCTGAATCTATATTTTAAAACATTGCTTCTCATTGCGCCGGAAGAATTTATATGATAATTTATCTATGGCTGAAAATACCGGATTCCGGAGGGTTTATGAACAAAACCGTTCTCTGTGCGGGGACCTATGTAGTAGACATAATGACAGCAGCTTTAAACGGGCCGCTTATGCCGCAAAGCGGGCACCATATTTCCGTAACATCGCATCCCGGCGGCAATGCTCTCAATACCGCGGTTAATCTTTCAAACCTGGGTCTTCCGGGCAAAAAAATAATCTGCTGCGGAGCTCTGGGAGATGATTTTGAAGGACATTTCTTAAAAACAGCATTAAAAAAAGCAGGTATAAAAAATAAAACCGCCGCAATAAAAGGATCCCGGACCTCAAAGAGCCTTATACTTTCATTTAAAAACGGAGAAAGAAGTTTTATTGTGGATAAAGGCGCAAGCTTAAAATTCACCCGGCAAATGCTTGTCCCTGTTTTAGAAAAAATAAAACCTTATATCTTTTATATAGGCGAATCCGCGGCATCGCCGGATATTGATAAAAATCTTCCGCAAATACTGCGGACCGCAAAAGAAACAGGATGCATAACCATGGTTGACTATATAACACTTGATGATTCATATTCCGATTCCGTTTTTTCCTGTGCGCCTTACACAGACATAATCCACCTTAATGAATTTGAGGCAAAAACCGTAACAGGCACGGATGATATAAAACGGGCCGCTCTTTTTCTGAGGGAAAAAGGATTTCCCCTTGTATTTGTAAGCGAAGGCGAAAAAGGATTTGTAATGTCCTGCGGAGAAATAACCCTGAAATTCCCTGTATTTCCCGTATACTGCGCCGACGCAACAGGCGCAGGCGATGCTTTCTGTTCGGGAATAATGCATTTTATATATACACACGGCGGCATACCCCGCACCCGGGAAGAATTAACCGGCCTGGCGCTCTACGCATCAGCCTGCGGCGCCGCGGCTGTCGCAAAAACCGGATGTACAGGCGGTGTTTCCGCAAAAGCAGTCCGGGAAATCCTTGACAAAAACAAAACCGCCGTAATAAAGAAACTTGATATTCCGGATATTTAAAGTATAATTGTTCTTATACACAGGAGGTGTTTTATGAAATTAAAATTTATTTTTATCTTGGTTTTTACCGCCGGATTATTATTTATACTGTCCGGGTGTTCATTAAAATACTCCGTTGCGGTTGACTCAATAAACAACCGGCAGCAGATAAAAGACAAAACATTTATTATTGCCGCGGGAAATAAGGATGTAAAAACAAATGACCTGCAGTTCCAGGAATATGCCTGCCAGCTGGCAAGCGCCCTCAGCCATAAAGGATATAAACAGGTGGACCGGAAAAACATAGAAGATGCAGCTATTGAAATATTTCTTTCATACGGAGTGGGCGACCCGCAGAAACACGAATACTCATATGCAGAGCCTGTCTGGGGCCAGGTCGGCACAAACGTATACAGATACGCGACAGTAGAAACCCGGGAAGACGGAAAAATAGAATACCGGTCCCATGAAACCACGGATCCGGAATACGGCATAAAGGGATATGTGACAAAAACAAAAGAATATACTTCATATACAAAATTTATTGTAATAGACGCATACAGCCTCAATGTAAAAAACAGCGAAGATAAATTAAAACCTCTGTGGAAAACAACAATAACTTTTACAAATGAGGACCCGCAGCTCAGAAAATATTATCCTTATATGATAACCGCCGCATATCCTCATATCACGGAAAATACCGGCAAAACCCTGAAAGTTACAATAGATACGGATTCAGAACTCGTAGAAGAAACATGCGGGATAGATTTCAAATAAACAGAATATAATATCTGTTTAGTCGCTGAGAGCGGTAAAAACAGGAATGTTTACTATCCCCGGTGTTTTCTGTGAAAGTTATTTTATTTTTTGCGTGCTTTGTATAAGTTTTCCCCAGTCATATCCCCTGCTTTTTGCACGCAGAATATTTTTATGCCCGGGTTTTTTTTATAAGAAACGCCATGTTTTTTCCGAGTTCGGAAAGTGTCGCCAGTCCTTCCGCGTCATTCATAACATCCCCCGGATCCCTGCCTACAGCGGTGTTCCAGTAATTGGATGCAGCGATGGGCATCCCCAGTATGCCGAAAAAGAAATTTATGGCGGCATAAGTGAAATTCGCGCCGCCCCTGCGCACAGCAACAACAGGCGCGCCTATTTTGCCTTTCAGAAGATTGTCATTCGCGCGGGAAACCTGCCCGCACCGCTCCATAAGCGCCTTTACCGCGGTTGTCACATTTCCGTAATATACGGGCGAAGCTATTATAATGCCGTCAGACCCGTCCATTTTTTCAATATAGGAATTCATACCGTCATCTTTAAGCGCGCATTTTTTATCCTTTGTCTCCCTGCACTTAAAACAAGCTGTGCACCCGGACAATGTTTTTGCTCCTATATTCACAAGCTCGGTTTCTATGCCCTGTTTTTCAATTTCTTCAAAAACTTTTCCCACAGCCATCCCCGTATTCCCCCCCAAGCGCGGACTCCCGTTAAAAGCAGTAACTTTCATAAGGTCTCCTAA
>CAYTNY010000138.1:0-3491 GCA_964439215.1 uncultured Spirochaetia bacterium | reverse complement strand
AGGCGTATTACGCGGCCGGAAATTTATTCTGTGAAAGATTCGGAATGCGGCAATAAAACCTATAATCCGGATATGCATTATCGTAATTTCTGGAATCTTGCAAAAACGCATATCGCCTGCTATACTTCGAATATACAATAAAAGGGGATAAAAATGAAAAAGACAATTATTACAGCAATTATATTGATGCTTATTTCTGTACTGATATTTTCAGGCAGTGCGGAAAAACACAAAGCCGGTAAATTTAAAAAAGAGGGAGGAAAATCAATTATGAAAGTAACATCTTCCGCGTTTGAAAATGAAAAAAGGATACCTGAAATTTATACCTGCAAGGGCCGGGACATATCTCCCGGAATTTCCTGGGAAGGCGTCAGCGAAACCGCAAAGTCGCTTGTTCTCATATGCGACGACCCGGATGCTCCTGCGGGAACATGGGTGCACTGGGTGCTTTACAACATTCCCGCGGGTTTGAAAGGCCTGCCGGAAAATGCATCTGATGAATTTTATGAAGACAATGGAATCCTCTCCGGCAGGAACAGCTGGGGCAAAACAGGCTACGGGGGCCCGTGTCCGCCAAGCGGGGTGCACAGATATTATTTCAAATTATATGCAATAGATAAAAAATTGGATTTCAAAGACACCACCCCGGCCAAAGAAGATATCCTTGAAGCAATAAAAGCACATATTGTAGATGAAGCGGGCATTATGGGAACGTTTGGAAAATAATCAGCGGTACTGATTAACAGCCGCAGGGCAGCGGTTCGGGAGTAACCCACAGAGTCGCCTGGAAACAGGGTGTGATAGGAGTATTCAAGAAACCTATGATATGGATGAACAGAAAAAAATAATGGTGTTTTAAAATAGGAAAAAAAGCGGTTTGAGACGTGAATCCGGCAAAACGAATACGGAGGCATAAAATCCGGGCAGTTTCTTAAACGGTGATAATGCCGGCCAGACCGAGTATTCCTAGAATAATTCCCAAAAGTCCAAGTAATCCCAGATATTTTAACGGTTCTTTATAATACCTAAATGCCGAAAAAAAAGAGAAAAAACTAAAAAAGAAAAAGAATGAAGGGTTATGGGATGTATAAGCGCCTAAACCTAAAAAACCGAGCAGTCCCAGCAGGCCTATTTCCCATCTTTTTTTTTCGTGGTTTACTGGCTTCATTTTTATCTCCTTTAAGGTTTTAAAAATTATATCACGCGGGTAGAATGATATAAATGTTTTTTTAACGGCGCCTGCATTCTGCGCTCTACATGGCGCCTTCTTTGATGACGGACAGTGTTTTTTTGACTTCTGCCTCGAGAGCAGGCGGAAGCCCGAATATCCCCACATCCATAAAACCGCTGACAATAGCCGAAACAGCATCCTGCTCGCTTATGCCGCGCGACATTAAATACAGTATCTGTTCCTGGTCAACTTTTCCTATTGCCGCCTCATGGGACATATCAACATCCCGGTATGAAGATTCCAGCTCGGGTATTGCGGTTATTTTTCCTTTGTCCGAAAGCATAAGCCCGTCGCATTCAAGATGAGCCTTGATCCCGGGCGAGTTGCCGGCCAGTTTTCCCCGGGCTATGGCGTCCCCGCCCCTGGATACCGACCTGTTGATTATTTCCGCTTTTGCGCCTTCGGCATTCAGCTCAACGTTTGCTCCAAGATCATAAACAGAACCTTTGGGAGCGAGGATAAGGCTGTTGAATTTGGCCAGCGCGTTTTTCCCGTCGAGATAGCACCAGGGCGCCATTTGCGTTATTTTTGTTTCGCGGAGCGCGATATAGTTTGATATGTATGATCCGTTTTCTTCCACTTTGACCGCGGACCGCGGCCTTACGGAAACATTCGCAGCCCAGTCGTGTATCATAGTGTAGGTGAGCTTTGCGTTTTTGCCGATATACATTTCAGTGATGCCCACGTGCGAGCCCTCGGCAATATACGACGCGGCAGCGCATCCGTTGAGAATATGAATCTCTGAATTTTCCTCCAGGATTATAAGATTATGCACCTTTTGTTTGATTTTATCCTGCTTGAGAAAGAAGCATGCCTGAAAAGGCATAAACGCCTTAACATCTTTTCTTACGAGTATAAAATAACCGGAAGGAGGCGATGAATGTACGTCTTTTGTGTATTCATCTTTTTCCGGATTTACAAGGTTCCACATAAGTTTGCTGTAGTGCGGATATTTTTCAAGTGCTTCGGAAATCTGCATCATCTCAACGCCTTCCTGGCGCATTGAAACGTGCCCCGGCTTGTCATCTGACATCACGTAAGATCCGCTTCTGTCCTTTTCATCGGTGTTTATGCCGGCTCTTTGTATTTTTTCAAGGTCTTTTTCCTCGAAATTCATTTTTTCCCGCCGCATATGCCGCACTCCTTGAATCCGTGTTTTTGTATATGCTTGAAAAGCATTTCAGGTTTATGTGTACACCGGATCTCTCCGTCTATAATTGTATGTCCGAGGTCAGCGTCAACATAATTAAGAATATGACCCGTATGCGTAATTATGAGCGCGCTTTTTTTTCGTTTATCTTTTTCCAGGCCGCGGCCGAGCAGCATTTTTATCTTGTTTCCGAGCAGATTCAGGTTCTCCACATCAACGCCTGATTCAGGCTCGTCCAGCATAACAAAATCAGGATTCTGGGCGTACAGCTGGAGAAATTCCGAGCGTTTGATCTCGCCTCCGGACAGGCCCTGGTTTATGTCTCTGTCCAGCAGTTTTTCCAGGTTCAAAGCTGATGCTGCTGTTTTCAGGTCAAGCTGCGTGCCGCTGTTTTTTTTGATGATTTCCGCAAGTTCCTTCAGCTTTATGCCTTTTATTGTCGGAGGCCTCTGAAAGAACATACCGAAGCCGTTTTTTGAGCGTTCATCTATCTTCATATCATTTACGGGCTTTCCGTTATAAAATATCCCGCCGCTTGTTATCTTAAAAGCAGGGTAGCCCATAATAGTCATCAAAAGCGAAGTCTTGCCCGAACCGTTCGGCCCGAACAGAATATGCGTTTCTCCATCGGGTATGGACATATTAATATCTTTAAGCACGGGCTTGTTGTTTATTTCAACAGAAAGATCTTTAATTTCCAGCAATTGTATTCCCCTTTCATTGCAAGCGTTGTTATAGTTATAGCAGGAAATGAAAAAAAGTCAAATAATGGAGCGGCCGATTGTATATTTGTCATAAGGTTCGTATGAATTATTATCCATGCCGGTTTAATGTTTTAAAACAATTGCTGAAATGTAAAATGAATTGCAATACCTGAAACATCCGGAAATACATCGAAATACAACTCTCTTTAATTCTTTTCCGGTATTTTTTTGATTATATTTAAAGTAAGTACCGGCAAAGCATGCAAGCATTCATCCTTTGCTCGTCGAAGGAGAGGGAATTAGTATACCCTCCACCTCTATGGGGGAGGATAGAGTATGTTACAGGCAGTTTTTTGTTCTTTTACCCCCTTTTTTAAAAGGGGGCAGGGGGATTTTATAGAGGGGG
>CAYTNY010000137.1:0-3585 GCA_964439215.1 uncultured Spirochaetia bacterium | reverse complement strand
CGGGCATATCCATTCCCATGTCATCCATAGGCGGCATATCTTCCATATCATCGTCGGCGGGCATATCCATTCCCGGAAAATCCATTCCCATATCATCTTCATCACCCGGAAGTCCAAATGCATCTTCATCACCGGGCATTCCCGACAGATCCATATCATCCATATCCGGCGCAGCAGGTTCTTCGGTTCTTCTTACCTGTGTCTCGGGAGTTTTCGTGGGTTTAGGTGTTGGTTTGGGTTTTACACTTTTCTTCACCGGTTTTTTCCTGCCGGGAGTTTTAACCGTATATGGTTTAAGTTTATAGCTTTTGATTTCTGATTTTGCGTATCTTTCGGAAGGTATTATTTCTCCGCCCTGCCCCTGCTCCAAAAGATAACTATTATCTATCTGTACCGCTGACATTCTCTGGAAGACCTTAACAACTTTCACTTTTACTTTTCCCTGTCTTCCGTTGATAAAGAAACTGTCCCCTTTTTTTATTCCCTGCGCCGCCCCCATATCTATATATGTATATTCACGGGCGCCGCCGGCAACACCTATCACATTTGCATCGGCTTTTAGATCTGTTTTTTTCTCTGCATTTCTTGATTTTTTACTTAAAACTTCCGCGCTCAGCGTACCGCACATAAAAACCGCAATAAACAAGGTTAACAAAGCAACTCGCTTCATATTTCCTCCAAAACATTTATTAAAAATGAATTTTATCAAAGATGTGAATATATCGTATAGCAATCATATACTTTTGTCAAGTTTTTTTTTGCAAATTAAAATACTGTTTCAAAATCAATGTTTTCCGCCTTTCAATTTAAATATTACCCCTGTTTTTTAAGCTTTTTCTTTATTATTTCTGCTGCTTTTTCAAACGCTTTTCTCCTGTGAGAAACCCTGTTCTTAAGTTCCGGGGTCATTTGTGCGTAAGTTTTCCTGTGTTCCGGAACAAAAAATACCGGGTCGTAGCCAAATCCTTTTGCGCCGCAAAGTTCTTCCGCTATGCGGCCTTTTACGCTGCCTCTTGCGGTTTTTTCTGTTCCGTCCGGAAATATAACAGCGGCAATCGTAACAAATTCCGCTTTTCTTTCTTTGCGCGGCAGGCCCTTCATGATTTTCAGAAGTTTTTTATTGTTATCCTCATAGCTGCATCCCGGCCCGGCAAATCTTGCGGAATATACTCCCGGCGCCTTCGCGATATAATCCACTTCAAGCCCTGAATCGTCGGATACCACTATCATATCTTTTACGGTTTTTTTTACCGCCCTTGCTTTTATCAGGGCATTTTCTTCAAGCGTCCGGCCTGTTTCCTTTATTTCCCTGTTATATCCGATTTCAGACATTGAATAAGTTTTAAAGCTTTTTCCCATTATTTTTTTTATTTCTTTTATCTTATCCTTATTATTTGACGCAATAACGATCTTTGTCATATCAGATCCCGCCGGGAGCCGCTTTTTTCTGAAGCTCCGTAAGTTCTGTTATTCCTTTTTTCGCAAGCTTTATCATATTTATAAGCCCTTCATCATCAAATGTGTTTTTCTCGGCGGTTGACTGCAGTTCTATAAAACGCCCTGAGCCTGTCATTACCACATTCATATCAACATCCGCTTCCGAATCCTCTTTATAATCAAGGTCCAGCAGTTCTTTCCCGTTCACAATGCCTACGGATACCGCCGCCACAGAATCTTTCAGCGGAGTGGCGTCCATTTCTCCGCGCATTACCATTTTTTTCAGCGCCGTTTCAAGCGCTATATAAGCGCCGGTAATTGAAGCGGTTCTCGTCCCGCCGTCAGCCTGCATAACATCCGCGTCAATCACAATGGTCCTTTCCCCAAGCTTCCGGAAATCCACAACCGCTCTGAGCGACCTTCCTATAATACGCTGTATTTCATGCGTCCGGCCGTTTATTCTGCCCTTCACGGAATCTCTGGGTATTCTTGACTGAGCAGACCTGGGCAGCATTGAATACTCCGCGGTAACCCAGCCTTTGCCCGAACCGCGCAGAAAATAAGGCACATCATTTGTAACCGTTGCATTGCATATTACTTTTGTGTCGCCGCACTCCATTAAAACCGATCCCTCCGCGTATTTTGTAAAATCACCCGTTATCTTTACTTTTCTTAACTCATCCGGCTCTCTTCCTGTTCTCATATACCGCTCCTTTTTTCATAATAGCACGCCCGCGCTTTTTCGCTTTCAAAAACACAGACTTTTATAATTTCAGTATTCGGGGTTTTCCCTTTCAGAGAATCAAAAATATATCTGGCTATATTCTCCGCTGACGTATTATTTTCCCTGAAAAAAGCAATATCCTCATTCAGGTATTTATGATCCAGTTCTTCCGTTATGGCGCCAAGCGCCTTTTTCAAAACAGCGAAATCAACCGCAAGCCCGTTTTCCGCCAGTTTTTCGGATTCAAAATAAGCCTCCACCGTATAATTATGCCCGTGAAGATGCTCGCACTTTCCTTTATAATCTCTGAGATTATGCGCGGACGCAAAATCCGACTTTACCATAAGTTCAAACATTTTCTCCTCACCTTCCTACCGTGGTTTTCCTGGCATAAACCATATTTTTTTTCAGGAACATTTTTCCTATTTTATTGAATGTTTCGGGAGTATCGGTCACATAAAAAGCCGTTCCTGCCCTGTTGTTTTTTGAGGCATTCAGCCTTTTTGACCCAAGTATCCGCAGAGCCTCCTCTGCCGCGGCTCCCGCAGAGTCTATAATCCTGACTCCCGGCATTATTCCCGCGATAACGCCTTTCAAGAGAGGGTAATGGGTGCATCCCAGCACAAGCGTATCTATTTTAACTTTTTTAAAACAAGCAAGGTAATCTTTAACTATCATTTTTGTCTCTTTTTTATTTATCCATTCCTCTTCCACCAATGGAGCCAGAAGCGGAGTTGCTTTTGTGAATATCTTTATGCGGGAATCTGCCTTTGCTATGGCTTTTTCATAAGCTCCGCTCGCTATAGTGGCGCGGGTTCCTATGACCCCGACCCGCTTCGTAACTGTTGCTTCAGCGGCCGCACGCGCGCCGGAATCAATAACGCCCATCATTTCAATATTAAAATTCCTTTTTAAATAGGGAAGCGCCGCGGCAGAAGCCGTATTGCACGCGGCAATTATAAGTTTTACCTTTTTCTTTATCAGAAATTCCGTATTTTCGGCGGAAAATCGTATTATGGTCTCTTTTGTCTTTGTTCCATAAGGATAACGGGCCGTATCTCCGAGATAAACAATACCTTCGTCAGGCATTATTTTCATTATCTCTTTCACAACCGTAAGCCCGCCCAGCCCTGAATCAAAGATCCCGATCCTTTTATTGTTCACGCTGCCTCCAAAAGTAAAAACAAGTTCAAAGTTCAAAGTTCAAAAAAACAGTTCCACGTTCCAGGTTCCACGTTCCAGGTTCAAAGTTCCAGGTTCAAAGTTCAAAGTTCAAAACAAAAGCCAAATCCCCCCTACCCCCCTTTATGTAAAGGGGGTGAAAAAGGTCCAACACCGCAAACCTTAATCACAGGGGCTTAAACCCGAAACTGCTCTTCGCCCTTCCCAAAGCCCATACCGGAAGGTTGGATGCTTGGATGCTC
>CAYTNY010000136.1:0-3650 GCA_964439215.1 uncultured Spirochaetia bacterium | reverse complement strand
TTTATGAAAACAGCTTTGTAAAGACGAAAAATAATGGCCGCAAAAAAAGAAATACAGGCTGTAAAAAAGATATATGGAGGAAAAAAAGGGGATTTTGACAGGCGTCTTGCTGATTTCCGGAATGTATGGAAATCCGGGGACAGCCGAAAGATCCTTCACGAGCTTATCTTCTGCATATTTACACCGCAGTCAAAAGCGGTAAACTGCTGGGCCTGCGTGGAGGCCATAATAGAAAAAAAACTTATGATGAAAGCCTCTCCCGGGGAGCTTTTAAAACTCAAAGAAATGAATATGGTGAGGTTTAAAAACAAAAAAGCAGTATTTGCGGTTGAGGCAAGGAACCGATTTGTGAAAAACGGAAGGATAACAATAAGGGAATTTCTTGCGGGTTTTGATGATGTTTATGAAATGAGGGAGTGGCTGGCAAAGAACATCAAAGGGTATGGATATAAAGAGGCGAGCCACTTTCTGCGCAATATAGGATTTGTTGATGATATAGCCATACTTGACAGGCATATATTGAAGAATCTGAAACTAATGGGAGTTATAAAAGAAGTTCCCGCGTCAATAACGCCCGGCGCATATCTTGATATAGAAAAGAAAATGCAGAAGTTCTCCACAAAACACGGAATCCCGATGGCCGCCCTTGATCTGGTGCTGTGGTACAGAGAAGCAGGGAAGATATTTAAGTGAGAAGAAGTTTTATTTTTGAATGTTGATTTTTTATTTTTGATCTGAAACAAAAGCAAAGCGGCAGCTTGGCGGACGTAATAGTTCAAAGTTCAAGAGTTCAAGGTTCAAAGTGGAAACAAAACCAAAACTTACTGCTTGAAATTTTATTTTTCTGTTTTTGAATTGTTTTTCTTGAACTGCCTTATCTTTGAACGTTGAACTGTTCTATCTTTGAACTTTAAACTATTATTCTCCCCCCTCCCTTAAAGAACCTTTTGACAATTTTATGCGGAAAACGTATAATTAATTAAATTATAAAAGGGAGAATGTGTTATTCTTAACATTTTGTTTGCGGGTTTTACAGCTTCTATAGTATGGCTGCTGACCGGAAGCATACTTTATCTGGGTAAAGGGGTAAAGCGGCGTTATCGTATTATGAGAGGGGCTCCGGGAGTAAAAAAATGGATAGGAACATCCGGTTTCTATCTTTTTCATTATATAATACTTTTTGTTACATCAATGTTTGCGGCGGTTATTTTCAGTTTTATAAAACCCGGACTTCCTGAAAGCATAATTGCCCAGACGCTTATATTCGGAACAGGAATGTGTGTTTTTCAGACAATACCGCGGGTGCTTGAAACATCCCTGCGCACCACATATCCTTCGGGTCTTTTAATGATAGAATTTCTGAATTATACAATGTCCGGATACGCTGTTGCATTTGCTCTCGCCGTTATAATATAAAGCTGAATTGTAAAATAAACTGCAGCAGCTAAATCATCCGGAAATACATCGAAATACAACTCTCTCCCTAATCTTTTTGTCGGTATTTTTTTTGATTATATTTAAGGTAAATACCGGCAAAGCATGCAGGCATTCATCCTTTGCTCGTTGAAGGAGAGGGAATTAATATACCCTCCACCTCTATGGGGGAGGATAGAGTATGTTGCAGGCAGTTTTTCCGCCTGTTACATACTCTTGGAGGGGGTTAAGCAGCGGCTGAACACTATATAATATAAGCCGGCGATTAAACAGGAAATGCGGGCAAGGGACGGTTCTATGGGCGAGGATGGTGCTCTGCGGGAAACATAAATAAATGTATGAATTAAGCGCTCCGGTATGTGTGAAAAAAGGACTTCGATTCTATTAAGTGCTGCAATAAAACTTGCAATCTATACCGTTATAATATAAATAAATAAAAACTTGACAGCGGATAGTTTTGCGGGTATAATTATCACAAGAGTAGTGATAATTGTTCTTGGGAATAAAACAACAGATTTCGGGGCAGGCGCCTACTGATACAACCCTCCCAAACCCTTTTTATCAGCCTGCCCCGAATCTGATAAAAATACCGTTTATATACGGAGGATGAATGACCGGTGCGGTAAATGCCGTATTGATCAGACACTGATAGTATTTAATTCCGCGGGGAAAAAATATAAAGGAGAATGACAATGGCTGAGAAATTTGAAGCAAAAAACACGATTGAATATTCGGAAGGATCCGTAGTATCAAAAACCCTGATTGATAAAAAAACAGGAACCGTTACGCTTTTTGCTTTTTCATCCGGGCAGGGGCTCTCGGAGCATACCGCGCCTTTTGACGCGCTTGTTAATGTTATTGACGGAAAGGCTGAAATATCAATCGGAGGCGAAAAAAAGGAAGTTTCAGCGGGGGAAAGCATTATTATGCCGGCAGATATACCGCATTCATTAAAAGCGGCCGAAAAATTCAAAATGATGCTGGTAATGATAAAAAACAGCTGAAGTAAAATAAGAATACGGGGAGAAAAAAAATAATGAAAAGGGATATGATTGAAATTGACGAGGAAAAGTGCACCGGCTGCGGGCTGTGCGTTCCGGGATGTCCGGAAGGGGCGCTGCAGATAATTGACGGGAAAGCAAGGCTTGTTTCGGATCTGCTGTGCGACGGGCTCGGCGCGTGCGCTGGCGAGTGCCCTGAAGACGCGCTCAAGGTGACAAAAAAAGAGGCGCCGCCGTATGACGAAAGAAGAGCAATGGAAAATATAGTAAAAGCCGGAGCAAATACCATCAAAGCTCATCTGAAGCATCTTTATGACCACGGAGAAAAACAGTATCTTGCGGAAGCTGCCGCATTTCTCAAAGAAAAAAATATACCCGTGCCGGAGTATAAAAAAGAGCATGCCGCGCCCGGCGGCGGATGTCCCGGGATGAAGACCTTTGATCTTTCGGAAGAAAAAACACATAGACAGGGGCAGGCGGATGAGTGTCCTTCTGAATTAAAGCAGTGGCCGGTGCAGCTTCATCTTATGCAGCCCGGGGCCTCGTATTTAAAAAACGCGGATCTGCTTCTTGCCGCGGACTGCACGGCATTTGCGGCAGGCGGATTTCACGGCGAATATCTAAAGGGAAAGACGCTTGCGATAGCGTGTCCGAAACTGGATGCGGGAACGGATATTTATACTGAAAAGATAACAGCGTTTATAGACGAAGCCGGAATTAATACCCTTACTGTTTTAATGATGGAAGTTCCGTGCTGCGGCGGCCTGCTTAACATCGCGCAAAAAGCAGCAGAGAGCGCCGGAAGAAAAATCCCCATAAAAGCGGTTGTTATAAATATGAGAGGAGAGAAAATAAAAGAAGAATGGGTGTGAAAATATGTATACGGGTTTTAATACGCCTGCATATGTCAAAAAAAGATTCGCGGACAGGAAGAATAAAAAGGAAATACGGTGCTGAAACTGAATTATAAAATAAACTGCAGCAGCTAAATCATCCGGAAATACATCGAAATACAACTCTCTCCCTAATCCTTTTTCGGTATTTTTTTGATTATATTTAAGGTAAATACCGGCAAAGCGTGCAAGCCTTCATCCTTTGCACGCCTAAGCAGAGGGAATTAGTATACCCTCCACCTCTATGGGGGAGGATAGAGTATGTTGCAGGCAGTCTTTTGTTCTTTTACCCCCTTTTTTAAAAGGGGGCAGGGGGATTTTA
>CAYTNY010000135.1:0-3658 GCA_964439215.1 uncultured Spirochaetia bacterium | reverse complement strand
AGGCTGTCCCTGATCTGCAGGCTGTTCTGTTTCAGGCGCCCTGTCCATAATATCAGTATAACCGCCTATCTTATTCGCCTGAAAAAGCGCAATGATCGTGGACAATACCATAAACAGCACCGCGACAACAATTGTAAACCTTGTAATAAAGGTTTTGCCTCCGGATGATCCGAACATTGTCTGAGCCGCACCCTGCCCGAACGCAAAACCGACTTCAGAACCTTTGCCTGTCTGCAAAAGTACGATACCTATAAGAAGCACCGCATTTATAACATGAACGATCCATACAATTTTGTAGATTAATTCCGCCATCTTTTCCTCCGTTTTTACGTTCCTGTGCTTAAACAGGACTAAAAAAATTTAAAACAAACCGCTGCTGTACAGCGGAATTTTTATTTGTTAAATTTTACAATAGCCTCAAAAGAATCCGCTTTCAATGACGCTCCGCCTACAAGCGCTCCGTCTATATCCTCTCTGGACATAAGTTCTTTTACATTATCCGGCTTGACAGACCCGCCGTACTGTATCCTGACGCTTTGCGCCGCCTGCTCATCATAAAGCTCCGTCAAAAGCCCTCTTATAAATTTATGAACATCCTGCGCCTGGTCAGGAGTCGCTACCTTTCCTGTTCCTATTGCCCATACCGGTTCATAAGCAAGAGTTATATTCTTTAATTTTTCTTTTGGAATATCTTTCAGTCCTCCATGAACCTGTTCTTTTACAATATCGTTTGTAACTCCCTTTTCTCTCTGTTCAAGAGACTCGCCCACGCACATAATGGGGAAAAGATCATATTCCAGGGCGCATTTTACTTTTTCATTTACCGATGCGTCTGTCTCTCCGAAATACTGTCTTCTCTCGGAATGTCCGATTATAACATATTTGCAGCCCGCATTTCTTATCATAAGCGGTGATATTTCCCCGGTAAAAGCGCCTTCCTGCTTCGGATACATATTCTGGGCGCCTATTTTTACGTCAGTGCCCTTAAGTATCTCCGCAACAGCGGATATATTGATTGCCGGCGGGCATACCGCGGTTTCAACCTCCGCAGAGTCAACATCCTTTAATACGTTCTTCAGGCTTGAAGCAAGTTCTTTTGCTTCATCCATTGTTTTATACATTTTCCAGTTTCCTGCCATAAGATAATTTCTTGACATATGATCCTCCTGATTAATCGCAGAATGCTTAACGCAAAATGCCTGATTCAAATATTTTTTATTTAACTCGCTGCTGTTTCCTATTTATCGGTAAGAGCCGCAACACCCGGAAGTGTTTTCCCCTCCATCATTTCAAGAGAAGCTCCTCCGCCGGTTGAAACATGCGTCATTTTGTCGATCAGCCCGAGTTTTTTCAGGGCCGCCACAGAATCGCCGCCGCCGACTATTGATACGGCGTCGGATTCCGCGATTGCTTTTCCTATTTCAAGTGTCCCCGGCGCGAATTTTTCAAATTCAAAAACGCCCATCGGGCCGTTCCAGATTATTGTTTTTGCGTCCTTTATTATATTTGTGAATTTTTTTATTGTCATCGGTCCTATATCAAGGCCCTGCCAGCCGGGTTCTATTCCGTCCCTTATGACTATTTTTGACTCGGTGTCTTCTTTAAATTCTTTTGCCGCATGATGGTCTATGGGAAGAAATATTGACACATTTTTATCTATTGCTCTTTTCAGTATTTCCTTTGCCAGCGGTATTTTATCATCTTCACACAGTGAATCGCCTATTTCTCTGCCTGTAGCTTTAAGAAACGTATACGCCATTCCCCCGCCGATGATGATTTCGGAGACTTTCTCCAGAAGATTTTCAATAACCATTATTTTATCCGAAACTTTAGCGCCGCCCAGTATGGCAACAAAAGGTTTTTCCGCATTTTCAAGTGTATCGCCTATATACTTAAGTTCTTTCTCCATAAGGAATCCCGCGGCGCATTTCTCCATATATTTGGTTACGCCTTCGGTGGAAGCGTGGGCCCTGTGCGCGGTCCCGAACGCATCATTTACATAAATATCGCCCAGTTCAGCGAGTTTTTTGGAGAATCCCGGATCATTATCCGTTTCTTCCTTATAAAATCTCAGATTTTCAAGAAGAAGAATTTCGCCGCTGCCGAGGGAATCAACTGCTTTTTTCACTTCATCCCCTATGCAGTCAGACGCAAATTTAACATCCTGTCCTATTATTTCCGATAATTTTTCCGCAACAACATCAAGAGAAAATTCTTTCTTTTTTTCGCCTTTGGGCCTGCCCATATGCGACATTAATATCAGTTTTCCGCCCTTTTCCGCGGCAAATTTAATGGAAGGCGCCGCAGCCTGTATTCTTTTATCCGAAGTTATTTTTCTGTTTTCGTCCAGCGGAACATTAAAATCCACTCTCATAAGAACTTTTTTGTCTTTTAATTCTTCTGCTATATCATTTAAAGAAAGTTTTGCCATAGCCGGTTCTCCTTCTCGCTTTATGAATTATCCGGAGAAACGCTTTCAGGCGCTTCTCCGGATATATGTTATTTTTTTATTCTGTCAACCGTGCTTTTTTACAGTCCTTTTTCAACCATATAATCTCCAAGGTCAACAACTCTGCAGGAATAGCCCCACTCATTGTCATACCAGGAAAGTATCTTAACCATATTTCCGATAACATATGTTGACATACCGTCAATTATGGATGATCTCGAGTCATTCAGATAATCCCTTGAAACAAGCGGAAGATCGGAATAGCCGAGAATACCGTTTGATTTTTCAGCCGCAGCTTTAAGCATAGCGTTTACTTCTTCAGCCGTAGTCTCTTTTTTTACTTCAAACACGATATCAACAGCGGATACGTTCGGCGTAGGAACTCTCATTGCGAATCCGTTGAGTCTGCCTTTCAGTTCAGGCATTACAAGCGCGATTGCTTTTGCCGCTCCTGTTGATGTCGGTATCATTGAAACAGCCGCTGCTCTTGCTCTTCTGAGATCTTTATGCGGCAGGTCCAGTACGTTCTGGTCGTTTGTGTAGGAATGAATCGTTGTCATAAGCCCTTTTTCTATTCCGAGGTTGTCCTGAATAACCTTTGTAAAAGGAGCCAGACAGTTTGTGGTGCACGATGCGTTTGAAACAACATTATGGGCCTTTGCGTCGTATTCGCCTTCGTTAACGCCCATAACTATTGTCTTATCCTCGCCTTTGGCCGGCGCGGAAATAATAACTTTTTTTGCTCCGCCGCCGGTTATATGAAGTTCCGCTTTTTCCTTGCTCGTGAAAAAGCCTGTTGATTCAATAACAATTTCAACACCCATATCCGCCCATTTCAGCTTGGCAGGGTCCCTTTCGGCTGTAACCGTAACTTTTTTTCCGTCTATGGTTATTACATTTCCGTCAACAGAAACATCACCCGGGAAAACACCCTGAATAGAGTCATACTTGAAAAGATGCGCCAGTGTTTCCGGCGTTGTCAGGTCATTAACCGCCACCACTTCCAGTTTTGAATCTTTTTTCTGAAGCAGTGCTTTTAAAACATTTCTTCCGATTCTTCCGAATCCATTAATACCTACTTTTACAGCCATAATACAACCTCCTTTTAATATATGGAATTTTTAAGTTACGCCTGAAAACGTACCTTGAAATACCTGCAAATATTACTATACTCTCTTTTATTTGTCAATATTTTTCTCTTTTTGAAGT
>CAYTNY010000134.1:0-3679 GCA_964439215.1 uncultured Spirochaetia bacterium | reverse complement strand
GAGCCGACAATTACATTAACGTCCACGGCAACCGAACCTGAGCCGACGATTACATTAACGTCCACGGCAACCGAGCCCGAGCCGACAGCTACAGCAACAGTTACATTGACAGCAACAGCGGCATTGAATTATCGTATTCAGCGTATAGATCTAAAAGACAGCAGCGGTGCTATTACAAATTATATAAGCTATATTTACAGCGGGTCCAATGACCTGGAAATAAGAAGGGATCTTTATGACACTGATGATCTGCTGCAGACCTATACGGAAGTTGCTTACAGTTCAGGATTAAAGACACAGGAAGATCTGTATATGCCCGGGGACCCGGATGATATATATCTTTCCTATACAGCATATACATACACAGGAACCGAACTGACACGCACGGACAGTTATGATATGCAGCCATCCGAAACTTTTACAGGATACAGTTTATACACAAACAATGCCCAGGGCGATCCTGAGCGGGTTGATAACTACAATGATTTAGGCGAGCTGATCGGTTATAACCTGTATACATATACGGCTGATAATGCGCTTGAAAAAGTTGAATCATTTGACGAGTCGGATGTTTTAACGTCATATACGCTGTATACATATCATGATACAGAGGATTACCTGATTAAAACAGAGACATACGATTCAGGCGATACACTTATGAATTCCGCGGAGTACGTACAGGAAACGTATTAATAAAAACGCGTAATGCGGGAGACAGCAAGAAGCGTTAAGCGCAATTACAATGCGCAATAAAAACAGATGCGGCAGGCATAACCGCCGGCTTTCTACCGCGTAAAAATAAATACACACGGATGGTTTCTGAGTTTTATATTCCCTGCACTGAGTATTCCCGGGTCATTTTTCAGGATTCAGTTCGGGATAAACGGCTTGCGGCACGTCTGTAATTAATTCCTGAAAATAACAGCCCGGCACCCGTTTTTCCGCTTCCGGATATTTAAAACTCTCACTTTTCCGCTTTATATATTTCCCGCGATTTTGTATAACATTACGGAAACGCGCGGGTCAGTAAAACAGGGGCTGGAATATATTAAAATGGAAGAATTGCAGAATTTAAGGGTCTTAAATCTTTTTTAGATTTGCTATGACATATAACTTTGTTTTTTCTGACAAGGCAAAAGCGCGGCGGAAAAAAGTCAGTTTTTTCAGGAAAAACGCAAATGTAAAATAATGATATATTAGTTACACTTATATATAATGAGTTTTTTAAAAAATACCGGAATCGGGAGGTTTTTATGGCCGGGGCGCTGTTAAGGATTTTTTTGTATGCGGGTATTGTAATCTCTCCTGCGCTTTATCTTCTGCTTGCGCGGGCAGGGGAAGAGGGGTCTTTTTTAACGGAACTCTCCAAAGGATTTGCTTTAACCGGCGCTATGATTATTTTAATGCAGGCAGTGATATCCGCAAGGATAAAATGGATGGAAAAAGCATTCGGCTTTGATATGGTAATACGTTTTCATAAATACATAGTGGTTTTTGGGGGCGCGCTTATCCTTCTGCATCCGCTGCTTCTCGCCCTGGCGCACAACAGCCCTGAATTATTATTCTCTCTTGATCTGCCGTGGTATATTCTTTTCGGAAAAGCGGCTCTGCTGGTTATAATTGCCAATATTCTCCTGAGTATTCTGTTCAAAAAAACAAAAGTCAAGTATGAGACATGGAGGATTACGCACGATATACTCGCGCCTGTTATACTTGTATTTGTATTCATTCACAGTTTTTATACGGCGGGGGATATACACGGCACTGCTCTTTCGGTTCTGTGGCCGGCTGCTTTTGCGTTGGCCGGGGCTGTTTTCATATGGCACCTGATAATTAAGCCCGCAATGCTGTATATAAACCGCCCTTACAGGGTTATGAACGTAAAACAGGAGGCCCCCGGCGTGCATACCGTGAAAATGGCAGGAAAAAACGGAAAGGGCTTTTCGCATCTTCCGGGGCAGTTTCAGTTTATCAGGTTCTTTTCCCGGGGGCTGCCGCGGGAAGAGCATCATTTTACCATATCATCATCACCGGCGCAGGGCGGTTATACAGCGTCCACCATAAAAGCGCTTGGCGATTTTACATCCGCTGTCGGACAGTTAAAGCCCGGGGACAAGGCGGTTGTTGACGCTCCTTACGGCAGGTTTTCATATGTACTGCATCCGGAGAATGATATAGTATTTATAGCCGGCGGCGCGGGTATTACTCCGATAATGTCCATGCTCAGGCATATGAGGGACACGGCGGCGGATAAAAAGATATGTCTTTTGTATTCAAACAAGAACGCGGAATCAATTATTTTCAGGGGGGAACTGGAAAAAATGGCAGCCGGAGCGCTTCCCGGCTTTACTCTTGTTCATATTCTGGAAGACAACAGCAAAATGAAGAATGCCGAACAGGGCAGGCTTGGTTTTGAAATAATAAACAGGTACTGCTCTGAAAACGCGCGGGAAAAGGCTTATTATATATGCGGCCCCGCTCCGCTGATATCTTCAAGTGCCGCATCGGTCAGAAGGCTGGGTGCGCTGTATTCGCGCATACATACAGAAGCATTTACGTTTATTGACTGAAGCAGGGCAGAATAATACGATAATGAGGTGTTTTAATGAGAACCAGGACCCTTAAATCCGTTTCCGCGGCAGTAATGTTTGTTTTTATTGCGTTTATCATCCTGTTCGCGGTGATACGCTCTCAGCGCGCGGAGGACGTTCATACGAACGGCCATGAGCATTCAAAGAATGTATCAGCCGAAAATCTTGTATAAGGAGTGAATGCATATGCCTGAACTGCCTGATGTGGAAGTTTACAGAAAAACAGCGCTGCGCTGTCTTTCGGGGAAAAAAGCAGACGGGGCCGCCGTAAAAGACAGCAGGGCGCTTAAAGGAAAAAACACTAAAAAAAATCTGCAGGGAATCAAAGGCAGACTCGGCCCGATAAAAAGACAGGGCAAGAATCTGTTTTTTAAATCCGAAAACCGGGGTTGGTTCGTCATGCATTTCGGAATGACCGGACGGCTGGAATGCGTCCCCAAGGGAGCGAAAGAGCCTGATTACTCAAAAGTGATATTCAGTCTTTCCGGCGGTTCAAAACTGGTATACATAGTAAAAAGGATGCTCGGAAAGATAGAGTCAATAGAAAGCCCGGCGGAGTATGTTTCCGAAAAACATATCGGAAAAGATTTTCTTGATACCGGCCCGGATGAATTCAGAAATGAGGCGGAAAAAAACAGCGGTTCAATTAAACAGTTTCTCATGGACCAGTCAAAGTTTTCGGGCATAGGAAATATATATTCAGATGAAATACTTTTTCAGTCAGGCATACATCCCGCGGCAAAAACAAAGAGCCTGAGCTCCGCGGCGCTCGGCAGGCTCCATAAAAAAGCGCTTAGAATACTGAATTATGCGGTGGAAAAAGAAGCTGATCCGGAAAAATTCCCCGGCACCTGGCTTATACCCAGCAGAAAAAAAGGCGCGGAATGCCCCAAATGCAAAGCCCATGTGCAAAAAACGAAATCAGGCGGCAGAAGCGCTTATGTCTGCCCGAAATGCCAGAAAAAAAATTAAACAGGGGAGACTCAGGGATGTTTCCTGAAATCCCCGGGGCAGAGGAAAAAGCGGACATTGCCTAAAGCATCCGGAAATACATCAAAACACAACCCCTCTCCCTCTACGGGAGAGGA
>CAYTNY010000133.1:0-3732 GCA_964439215.1 uncultured Spirochaetia bacterium | reverse complement strand
CCCCACATTGCCCTTGATTTTTACTTCCATATCAAATAGAATAATAAAAACAAAGGAGGTAATTGTGGTGAATAAGAGGAATATTCTGTTTATTATGCTGTTTCTGGCTCTGCCTTGCGGGGTTTATGCTTATCTTGATCCCGGGACAGGGAGTTTTATAGTCCAGATGCTGGTTGCGGCGGTGGCTTCGGCGCTTTTGGCGGTGAAGATATTCTGGAACAGTATTGTTGATTTCTTCAGGAAAATATTCGGAAAAGGCAAGAAAAAGAAATAATGAGGGACGGCATCCGCAGAGAAAGCGGTTCATTCAGGGATCCTGACGGATTTATATTTTATAAAGACAATGAGGTTTACAGGCAGATAAATGCCGCGGGGAAAGAACGGTTTGAAAGTTTTATCTCTTCGGAGCTTTATGGGGTGCTCGCTGAAAAAAAACTTATCATTTCTTTTGAGGATGTTTCCGGACAGATAGAAGGAACAGATTCCGCTTACAAGGTGATTAAACCCGAAAAAATACCTTTCATATCATATCCTTATGAATGGAGTTTTAGTGCTTATAAAGACGCTGCTCTTTTGACTCTTGAAATACAGAAAACAGCTCTTGAAAAAGGGATGCGGCTGCGCGACGCAAGCGTCTATAACATACAGTTTAAAGGGGGAAAGCCTCTTTTTATAGATACACTCTCTTTTGAAAAATACAGGGAGAATGAACCCTGGGCCGCGTACGGGCAGTTTTGCAGGCATTTTCTCGCTCCGCTTTTGCTTATGGCAAAAGTTGACGAGCGCCTCAGGATGCTTATGATGGATTTTATTGACGGTATACCTCTGGACCTTGCGTCAAAACTGCTGCCCCGCGGAACGTATATGAACATAGGAATAGTTACAAATATACATATGCACGCGGCAAGCCAAAAAAAACACGCCTCATCAGACAGCGGAAAAATGCATTCCAAGCCAAAAGTAACCAAATTCGGGCTGCTGGGAATAATAGACAGCCTTGAAAGCGTGATAAAAAAATTAAAGCCGCCTCTGCAGAAAACCGAGTGGGGCGGGTATTACGGCGATACCAATTATACTGACGCTGCCTTTGAAGAAAAAAAGAAAATAGTCTCCCGGTTTGCGGACAAGATAAGGGAAGATGTAAATACTGCCTGGGACCTTGGCGGCAATACAGGAGTTTTCAGCAGGATATGCTCGGGAAAAGGAATATACACAGTCTGTTTTGACATAGACCCCGCTGCCGTGGAAGAGAACTACAGGCAGGCGGTGAAAACCGGCGAAGAAAACATACTGCCTCTTACAACTGATTTGTCCGCGCCTGCTCCCGCGATAGGATGGGAAAATAAAGAGCGCAAATCTATGACGGAGCGCGGCCCCGCGGATTTGGTTATGGCTCTTGCTCTGATACACCACCTGGCAATTTCAAACAATGTCCCGCTGATAAAAACAGCGGAGTTTCTCTCAAATACAGGCAGATATCTTATAATAGAATTTGTACCCAAAGAGGATTCGCAGGTGCAAAGACTCCTTGTTACAAGAGAGGATATTTTCCCCGATTACACGCGCGAAGGGTTTGAAAAAAGTTTTGGTGAATATTACGATATACTTGAAAGCACCCCGATAGCGGGCACGCATAGGGTGGTGTATTTGATGAAGAAAAAAGAGGAAACCTGTGGTTAGTTGTTAGTTGTTAGTTGTTAGTAAGTTCAAAGTTCAAAGTTCAAGGAAAAGCAGTTCAAAGTTCAAAAGGACAGGGATAAGAAGGAAACGGAAATATTAGGTTTGAACTTTGATTTTTGGAAAACACTAAGAGCAGTGATTTGTGGTTAGTGAAAAACAGAAACCATGAGTTTTGAGCCTGGAGTAGAGCAAAATATCTAAACTGCCAATCTTTGGATGGTTTGACAGCCGCCGGCTTTAGCCTGCGGGGTTTTGTTGTTTTGAACTTTGAACTATTACTCCCAAAACTCAAAACTCAAAGCTCAAAACTCATTTTTTTTGTTCTTTTGAACTTTGAACCGCTCTATCTCTGAACTTTGAACTTTGAACTCTCACAAAGGAGCAAGAATATGGCTGTGAAAAAAGCGAAGGTGAAAAAGAAAAAAAACGCGGCAAAAAAAGCGGTTAAGAAGACAGTGCGGGGGAAGAGAAAATCTGCGGGGGAGAAAATAGGTTTTTTTGACAGGTTTCCTCTTCATACGCCGCTGCTGGCCTTATATCCCATAATTTTTCTTTTTACATATAATATAAGTGAAATGTATCTGAATGAAATATTTATGCCGCTTTTGATTTCTTTGGGGTGTGCGCTTGGAGTTTTTGGGATCTTGTATCTTTTTATGAGGGATGTTATTAAGAGCGGTATTATTGCTTCGTCCGCTGTTATTTTCTTTTTTGCTTACGGGCACATTGCCGCCGCATTTGATGTTCTCGGCCTGCCCGGAGGCGTTAAAACTCCGCATTGCCTTACGGTGTTTTTGCTGGGAGGCGCTTTGGTTTATGCCGATCTTATTGTGTTTAAAGGCAGAAAAAAGAATGACACATTTCCTTTGGCGGTAAACAGGTATCTTAATTTTTTCTCTGTCATACTTATCTCAATGGTTCTTGTTCAGTCAATATGGGGAGTCATAAAATACAGAAATGCCGTAAACCTGAAGAGCAAAGAGTATGCCTCGGACCTGGCCGGGGATTTTAAAACAATGCCGGACATTTACTATATACTCGTTGACGGAAAGGGGAGATCCGATATTTTGAAAAGCCTGTATGATTATGATGATTCCGGTTTCATATCGGCGCTGGAATCAAAAGGCTTCAAAGTACCGGGGCGGAGCATATCCAATTATCCTTCCACGCTTTTGTCAATGGCATCGCTTATGAATTATGAGTATCTGGATTCCGCGGCGTCAAGGGCGGGAAAAAAGAGCGATAACAGGATATTTCTGAGAGAAAAAATCAGAAACAGCAAAGCAGTAAAGTTTTTGAGGCGGAAAGGCTATAAGTATTATGTTCTGCCGGGCGGACATTCAGACACGGAGCTTATAAATGCGGCAGACCGGGTTTTTCGGCCTGAGGGAATGGATATAAATAATTTTTATCAGGCGCTTTTTAATACAACAGCTCTTTCTATAATTAATGCTTTTTCAGGCGCGGATGCTGAGCCGATGCAGTATGCCGCGCATAGGAACAGGATCCTTTATAATCTGGAGAAAATCGGAGAAACAGCATCAATGCCCGGACCGAAATTTGTTTTTGCTTATTTTGTATCGCCGCACCCTCCTTTTGTTTTTGACAGGCATGGGATGTATGTGCACCACACACGAAGAATATCTTTCTCGGACGGCAACCACAGCGGTATACCAAAAGATGAATACATACACGGATACAGGGAACAGACGATGTTTATGGACAACAGACTGGAAAAGGCAGTGGAGAGCATAATAGCCAATTCCTCGGCCCCGCCCGTAATAATAATACAGGCTGACCACGGCCCGGGTTCGGGATTGATATGGGAAGGTCCGGATAAAACAGATATGCGGGAAAGATTTTCCATATTCGGCGCGTATTACCTGCCCGGAATTGATGCAGAAAAAATACCCGAAGATATGTCGCCTGTAAATAATTTCAGGCTCCTGTTTTCGGAGTATTTCGGCAAAGATATTGAAATGCTCGAAAACCGCGCCTATTTCTCCCGCTGGAGCCGCCCGTACGATTTCATTGACGTGACGGGAGAAGTGA
>CAYTNY010000132.1:0-3911 GCA_964439215.1 uncultured Spirochaetia bacterium | reverse complement strand
TATAAGACGGTTCAATGGATATCATTTTTATTGACTTTTTAGGGTTTTTCTGTTATTTTTTACCTGTGATAATAATTTAAGGAGGGTAAGTGAAAATGACAAAAATCGAGATAGTTGATAAAATCGGAGAAAATGTTGCGCTGCCAAAAAAAGACATAGAAAAAGTACTGGATCATTTTGTAAAGATCGCACAGGGTGCTTTGGATGAGGGAAAAAAAGTATCTGTAACGGGTCTTGGCTCTTTTACTATCAAAGAGAGAAAGGGCAGGCTTGCGAGAAATCCCAAAACAGGCGAAAAAGTAGATGTTCCGCCCAAGAAAGTTGTTAAATTTAAACCCGGGAAAGAACTGACCGAGATACTGCAGGCTTCCATGGACAAAAAAACAGCGGATGCTTCCGCGCAGCAGCAGGCTCCCGAACAGCAGTGATTTTTATAAAAATCATTTGAATTTTATGAGTGCTGTAATTGAATTTTTATAATAAAAAATATGTTATAGAGCAGTTTAGTATAAAGAGGGGTGATTTGTTTTGGCTGAAAAAAAAGAACCTAAAAAGAAAAAAGCTGTAAAGAAAGCGGTAAAAAAAGCCGCTGCCGTGAAAAAACCGGCAAAAAAGAAAGCAGCGAAAAAAAAGGCAGTCAAAAAGAAAGCCGTGAAAAAGAAGGCGGTTAAAAAAAAGGCAGTCAAAAAAAAGGTTTCTGAAAAAACACCAGACGCGCTGCCTGTGAAAACGCCGGAAAAAACCGTAAAAAAGAAAAAAACAGCAGCAAAGAAAAAAATATCCGGAGAAAACACATCCGGCAAAAAACCTGAAACGGAAGAAAAAATAATATCAAAAACAACATTGCCCGCAGAGCCTGCGGCAAAGGCCGTTAAGCCTAAGAAAACGGCAAAACCGAAAAAAAAGGCGCCTGCTAAAAAAATACCGGCAGATACAGGCGCCGGATCAGCTGATTATAAAGAAAAACTGCAGACAACAGAAGAGGAAGACGCTGTAAAAGCATCAAAATATTCAACGCCTATAAGCCGGAGCCTTCCGCCGGAGATGAATGAAGGAGAACTTCCGGAAAGATATTATGACAACAAACTCGTTTTTATGGCAAGGGATCCTTACTGGTGTTATGCGTATTGGGACATATCAGAAGAACTTCTTAAAGAAAAGGCCTCGGCAATGAACCCTGAATGGGGCAGTTACAGGCTTTGTCTCAGAGTTTACGAGGCAGATGAAGAGGGCAGGCCCGGGGAAAAATATTCTGATGTCATGATCCCCGAAGATACGGGGAACTGGTATGTTAATATATGGGAAGCTGCCAAGTCTTATGTTGCGGATATAGGGTATAAGGCGCAGGACGGCCATTTTGCGGCTATTACGAGGTCAAATCCGGTAATAACTCCTCCTGACAGAGTTTCCGGAGATGATATTGAGGATGAAAGCGAAATGACAGGCGCACAGGATGAAGATTTTGATGAGATATTTCAGATGTCCGGCGGCGGCGGTTCAAAACCCGGCGCATCCGAAAAAGCGGGCATGGGCGAATACCTTTCTTCGGGCGCGCTGTCAAGCGTATCAAGCCCCGGCGGGCCTTTGCAGCCGGCGGGAAAAGATTTCTGGCTCAAAGCGGATACAGAACTTATACTTTACGGCGCCACAGAGCCGGATGCGGAGCTTACGGTCCAGGGCGAAAAAATAGACCTTGAAAAGGACGGTTCTTTTTCTTTGAGATTTTATCTTCCCGACGGAACGCTCAAGCTTCCCGTTAAAGCGGTGTCAAACGGCGGGGGTGATGTCATCACCATAGAATTTAAAGTGGAAAGAAGTTCAAGTAAGTAACGTGGGTATAAATCCGTCGGGTTATCTTGCGCTGGTTCTTCATGCGCATCTTCCTTATGTGCGCCACCCCGAATACAGGGACTCGCTTGAAGAGTACTGGCTTTTTGAAGCCATAACCGAAACATATATCCCTCTGCTGGATGTTTACAGCGGCCTTTTGAGCGACGGCATTGATTTCAGGGTCACAATGTCTCTTACCCCTACTCTTATTTCCATGCTGCAGGACAGCCTTCTTCAGGAGCGGTATGTCAGGCATCTGAACAGGATGATAGAACTTACCGAAAAAGAGATTATGAGAACGAAGTTTGAACCGCATTACAATGTCGCCGCGGAAATGTACAGGGCAAAACTGATTAAAACAGCGGGGCTTTTTGACTATATTTATCACAGGGACATAGTGCAGGGATTTAAAGAACTGCAGGAAAAAGGATTTCTTGAAATAATAACCTGCGGCGCGACTCACGGTTTTTTTCCGCTTGACCCTTCGGGGATATCGGTAAACGCGCAGGTAAAAGTTGCGGTTGACCATTATCACAGGGTTTTTGACAGGCCGCCCCGCGGCATATGGCTGCCGGAATGCGGCTACAGCCCGGGGGATGATGAAATATTAAAACGCCGCGGCATCAAGTATTTTTTCACTGATACCCACGGGATATTATACGGCAAACCGCGCCCGAAATACGGAGTTTTTGCGCCTGTTTACTGTCCATCCGGAGTTGCTGCTTTTGGAAGGGACCTTGAGTCTTCAAAGCAGGTGTGGAGCGCAAAGGAAGGCTATCCCGGGGATCCCAGGTACAGGGAGTTTTACAGGGATATAGGCTTTGACCTTGATTATGACTACATCAGGCCTTACATACACGAAAGCGGCATCAGAATAAATACAGGGATAAAATACCACAGGATCACGGGCAAAGTGGGCCTTTCCGAAAAGCAGCCGTATAACCGCACGGAAGCAATGGAAGCCGCGGCATCGCATGCGGGTAATTTTATGTTTAACAGGGAAAAACAGGCAGAGCATTTAAACGGTATTATGAAAAGAACTCCCATTATTACCGCGCCGTATGACGCGGAGCTTTTCGGGCACTGGTGGTATGAAGGGCCGGAGTTCATAAATTTTCTTCTGCGGAAAATACATTTTGACCAGAATACCATTAAAACAATAACTCCTTCCGAATATCTTGAAAAATATCCCGGGAACCAGACCGTAAGCCCGGCTTTTTCCAGCTGGGGCTACAAAGGTTATTCCGAGTACTGGCTGAATGATACAAATGACTGGATATACAGGCATCTTCATAAAACATATGAAATGATGAATTCTCTTGTGGTGCGGTATAAGGGGAAGCCTCTGCACTATGAACTTGAAAGGGCGCTGAAGCAGGCGGCAAGAGAAGTGCTGCTCGCTCAAAGCAGCGACTGGGGATTTATAATGCGTACGGGAACAATGGTTGATTATGCGGTGCGCAGAACAAAAAACCACATAAACAGGTTTTTTAAGCTTTATGATATGATCGTGTCTGACAGGATTGACGGAGATTATCTTGAAGAACTGGAAGACAGGGATAATATATTCCGGGATATTGACTGGACCGCATTCAGCCGCGATTAATTAAAATTTTACGGGGGTTTTAAAAGATTTTTTTTATCTCTGACGGAAACTGCAAATGCCGAATTGTAGGTTTATGGTTAAAGAGTATATTTTCTTACAAAAAACTTGACAATCGGTGTTTTTGTGTATATACTTAAAGTGTAAAGGAATCCAATCCAGCTGTTCGGGGGCGTTGATATGGCCGGAAAACGTTTAAGGAAACAGGACTTAAAAGCGGATTATTTCAGAGTCTCGCTCACCCTTCCCAAAGAACTTGATGATTACCTTGAAAGCCTTGGTTCAGAAGCAAAATCCTCAGGCGGGTTCAAACTACCCAAGACCTCCATTGTCAGAGCATTTATACGGGCAATAATGGACCTTGAAATTGACCTGACCGGCGTAAAAGAAGAAGAACAGCTCCAATCCCGCATCACAGCAGCAATGAAGAAGCTGAAGTAAGAGAGAAAAAAGCAGGGGCTTTGAGTTTTGAGTTTTG
>CAYTNY010000131.1:0-3959 GCA_964439215.1 uncultured Spirochaetia bacterium | reverse complement strand
AAATGATACACCTTCTTTCAAAGAAGACCATATTTCACAGATACCTGCTCTGCAGGTACTCATAAACCTCGGCTATAAGTATATATCCCCGGATGAGGCTGTGCGGATGCGGGGCGGGAAAGCGGGGAATGTTATATTGGAAACCGTGCTTGAGGAGCGGCTTCGCAATATGCCCTGCAACACTTTTACTTCAGGGGGGCAGGAGTATAAGTTTTCAAATGTAAGTGTCAGCGAGGCTATAAATGTGCTGAAGAAAATGCCTAATGACGGGCTTCTTCGGACAAATGAGAAGGTCTATGACCTTTTATCTCTTGGCAAGAGTTTTGAAGAGACTCTGCCTTCAGGCAAAAAGAGTTTTGATATGAAATATATTGACTGGGAAAATATTTCAAATAATGTTTTTCATGTTACGGAAGAATTCAGCGTGGAAACATCTGACGGCAGACACCGCCGCAGGCCGGACATAATTCTTTTTATAAACGGCATACCTGTATGCGTGATAGAGTGCAAGCGTCCGGATATGAAAAATCCGCTGACTCAGGCAGTATCACAGCAGATAAGAAATCAGGACAGTGAAGAGATACCTTATCTTTACACCTTTTCCCAGATGCTGATGGTTCTGAGTGTTGATGACGCCGGATACGGCACAGTAGGCACAAAGGCGAAATTCTGGTCAAAATGGAAAGAACGGACAGATGATGAGGATATTATCCGGGATATAGTTAATAAATCCATAGACAGAGAGGCAAAAGAAAAGCTCTTTGGCGATAGGTATGTTTATGTAAAGAAATATTTTGACATTATGAAAAAAAACGGGCGTACTGTCACGGAGCAGGACCGCGCCATATACCGCCTTTGCAGGCCGGAGCGCCTCTTGGATCTTATGAGGTATTTTATTATTTTTGACGCGGGTGAAAAGAAAATCGCGAGGCATCAGCAGTATTTTGTGGTAAAGAGCGCCATAGACAGGGTAAAGGAATATGAGACAGGCAAAAAACGCCGCGGCGGGGTTATCTGGCATACGCAGGGAAGCGGAAAATCACTGACTATGGTTATGCTGTCAAAGGCGCTTGCTATGGAGCCTTCTATTTCAAATCCGCGTGTAATTATTGTTACTGACAGGATCAATCTGGATAAGCAGATACGCGATACTTTCAGACACTGCGGCATAGAAGCAAAAAGGGCTAATTCAGGCACAGACCTTTTAAAACTTCTGGAAGACAAGCACAATACTGTAATGACCACGGTTTTATTCAAGTTCCGTTCCGCTGTAAGGCAGAGCAATAAAGAAATAGATACTGAAAATGTTTTCGTGCTTGCCGACGAGGGGCACAGGAGCCATTATGGCACGGCGCGGGGGACAATGGAAAAAATGCTGCCCGGAGCGTGCTATATCGGGTTCACGGGAACGCCGCTTATGAAAAACGAAAAACGCAGTACTATTGAAAAATTCGGCGGATTTATAGACCCTACTTATACAATAGAAGAAGCAACAGCTGACGGCGCGGTTGTCAGGCTTATATATGAAGGCAGGATGAATATCCTGAAAGTTAATGAAGAGGAGACCGATAAATGGTTCGCGAGAGAATCAGAGGGGCTGTCTGTTTATCAGCAGGCTGATTTGAAAAGGGAGTTTACAAGCAAGGCGAGGCTGATGTCCATAGAAGATAACATCAAAGCCATCGCGTATGACATAAGCGAGCATTTTGCGAAAAACTGGAAGGACACGGGTTTCAAAGCGCAGCTCGCGACAGGGTCAAAATTAAACGCGTTAAAATACAAAAAATATCTGGATAGTTTCGGCAAGGTTACGTCTGAAGTTCTTATATCAGCTCCGGATGACAGGGAGGGCCACGAGGAAGTTGATGAAAAACCTGCCGATGAAGTAAATGAATTCTGGACAAAAATGATGAAGCGGTTCAAGGACGGTGAAAATTATGAGGAACAAATAGTAAGCAGGTTCAAGTATGATGATGAACCTGAAATCATAATTGTTGTTTCAAAACTGCTGACCGGTTTTGACGCCCCGAAAAATACCGTGCTCTATCTCGCGAAAGAACTGCACGATCACACACTGCTTCAGGCTATTGCCAGGGTAAACAGGGTGCAGGAGGGAAAAGAATACGGTTTTATCATTGATTACGCGGGCATATTGGGGGAGCTGGACAAGGCGCTGACTTTTTACAGGGCTCTTGAGGGGTTTGAGGAGAATGATTTGAAAGGCACGCTCATAAGGATGAAAGACGAGGTCAGGCAGTTGGCGGAGGATTATACGAACCTGAAAGATATGTTTGCGGAGATAAAAAACAAGCTTGACGCGGAGGAATACCTGCGGATGCTCGCGGATGAGGAAATAAGGAATAAGTTCTATGAAAGACTGTCAAAGTTTTCTCTGCGGCTCGGCATAGCGCTCTCAAGCGGTATTTTTTATGAAGAGGTGGATGAGAAAAAGACTGAAGAATACAAAAAACAGCTTAAATTTTTCCAGAATTTGCGGCGGATGGCAAAAAATAGGTATGCCGAAATGCTTGATATGGCCGAGTATGAGCCGAAGATAAAGAGAATACTTGATACGTATGTGACTTCGGGAGATATGGTTCAGCTGACGGGGCAGGTGGATATTTTTGATAAAACGAAAATGGAAAACGCGGTTGAACAAACAGAGGGCAAGGCCGCTAAAGCAGATACAATAGCATACAATACCCGCAGGACCATAAGCGAAAGATATGACGAGGATCCCGTGTTTTTCAAAAAGTTTTCGGAACTTCTTGGAGAGGCAATAAATGCCTTTAAAGAGGCGCGGATCAATGACGCTCAATATCTCGCGAAAGTAAAAGAGATAGCGGAGCATATCGTAAAAAAAGATACAGAAGGGCTGCCTGGCGAGCTTGTGGGAAAAGGAACGGCCGCGGCGGTATACAGGGTTGTAAATGACGAAGCCTCAAAAGCAGGGCTGGCCGGGATTGATTCGGTGAAAACCGCGGTGGAGATTGACAATATTGTCAGGAATAACGCGATAGTTGACTGGCAGTATAATGAAGATGCCAAGAGGAAAATGATAAATGAGATGGAAGACTATCTTCTTGATACAGCGGGAATTGGCTTGGACAATGTGGATGCTGTTATTGACGGCGTGATGAAAATAGCGCTCAGGAGATATGCGAAATGAAAGCAGTTATTAAATATGGCAAAAGGAAGATTCCTGTTGTCTTGATAAGGCGCAGCAGAAAGACAATGGCTATATCCGTAAGGCCGGATAAAAAAGTTGAAATAGTTATGCCTCTTGGAGCGGACAAGGACAGGGTTATGCACAGAGCTGAAAAAAAGGGAAAGTGGATAGCTAAGCATCTGGATTATTTTGAGAAGAACGCAAAGTATATAACTGAAAAAGAGTATGTAAGCGGCGAAACGTTCGGTTTTTTGGGCAGAAAATACAGACTGAGGGTAAGAAAGAGCAATGATGAAAGAGTTAAGGTTTCAGGTAATTTTATTTATCTTTATACGCACAAGCCGGATGATATGGCTCACAAAAAAAACATTTTGTATGACTGGTATAGATGGCAGGCAGAAAAGAAATTTGCGGTGCTGCTCGGAAAAAGAGTTTCCAGGGTTAAAAAATACGGAATAAAAATGCCGGAATTTTATGTTAAAAAAATGAAAACACGGTGGGGGAGCTGCAGCCCCAAAAAAGGAAGAATAAACCTGAATATAGAACTCATAAAAACGCCGCGGGAGTGCATTGAATACATCATTGACCACGAAATTCTGCATTTCGTACATAGAAACCACGATAAAAAGTATTACGGTTTACTGGAAAAAGTTACGCCTGACTGGAAGAGGAGAAAAGAAAAACTGGAAAAATATATGCTTGATTGATGCTCCGCAAAGCTGTGTTAAAGTACGTGTGAAAAACATCCGCAATAAATCCTTGCAAACATATTTTAATGCGGTAAAATAAA
>CAYTNY010000130.1:0-3991 GCA_964439215.1 uncultured Spirochaetia bacterium | reverse complement strand
CCACACTTTCGCAAACACATTAAAACCGATAGCCGCTGCATCCCCCTCTTCCTCTATGAGCAAAGGATGAATGCTTTCATGCTTTGCCGGTATTGATTATAAATATAATCATAAAAATACCGAAAAAGGAATAGGGAGAGGGTTAAGCAGCGGCAGGATACTTTGTAATACAAGTTAACGCTTAAAACAAGAAATACGGGTAAGGGACAGCTCTATGGGATAGGAAAGTGTCCTGAGGGAAACATAAATAACTGTATGAATTAAGCGCTCCGGTATGTGTAAAAAAAAGGACTTTGATTCTATTAAGTGTTGCAATAAAACCTGTAATCTATAGGGAAACTCCGGGGCTGAATAACTTTGACACTCTGCTTTAATTATAATACAATACTTATGCTGTCTGTGAATATAATAGCGGAAGGTGGGAAATGAAAAAGATTTTTTTAATGCTCATGTTTTTTGTTATATCGGCCGCCGGTGTATATGCGGCCCCTGATTTTTATGTTCTGGATGTTAAAGGCATTATTGACGCAGCAAACTCTGATTATATAATTAAAGGGATAGCAAGAGCCGAGAAGGAAGGCGCCGAAGCGGTTATACTTGCAATGGACACTCCGGGCGGCCTTATGAAATCAATGAGAAAGATTATTGATAAAATACTTAACAGCAGGGTTCCGGTTGTAGCTTATGTATCGCCGTCAGGCGCGAGAGCGGCATCGGCAGGAACATTTATACTTCTGGCTTCTCATGTGGCGGCAATGGCGCCGGGGACAAATCTGGGAACCGCAAGCCCCGTAAATATGCAGGGAGATAAGACAGGGGATAAGGTGACAAATGATTCCATTGCATATATAAAAAATCTTGCCAGATTAAACAACCGTAATGAAGAATGGGCGGAGAAAACCATAACTGAAAATATTTCATCTTCGGAAGAGGAAGCCAAAGAGCAGAAAGTCATAGAAATAACCGCGCTGAATCTGGAGCAGCTGATAAACCGGCTGGACGGAATGACGGTTGCGGTAAATGAAAAAGAAAAAGTTTTAAACAGCAAAGATTATACCATAACAAATATCAATATGTCGCCGAAACATAAGTTCCTGCATTCTCTTTCGGATCCGAACGTCTCATATATAATGTTTATGGTGGGCATATACGGGATAATCTATGAACTGTCAAATCCCGGCGGAATATTTCCTATTGTCGCGGGCACGATCTCAATTGTACTTGCTTTTGTGGGTTTTGACAGTATTCCCATAAACACGGCGGGTATGATACTTATAATTCTTGCGATCGTTCTTTTTATAGCGGAGGCGATGACAACGGCTTTTGGGCTACTGTTTGGAGGTGGTGTGATTTCTCTTATAATTGGTTCGGTTATTCTTTTTCCCGCAAGGGAACTCGGGGATGCCTGGGCTCCGTCGTATGCGCTCATAGCGGGTGTTACGGCAGTCACGATAATCTTCTTTGCGGTTATAATCTGGGTGGTTATAAAGGCCCACCGAAAGAAAATAATTTCCGGTATAGGGGCGGTTATCGGGGAAAAAGGCACAGCGGAAACAGATATCCTGGATAAAGGGATCGTGAATATAGGCGGAGAAGAATGGCAGGCATATTCAGATGAATTTATCGGGAAAAGAGACCTGGTAGAGGTTCTTGAAAAGGACGGAATGAAATTAAAAGTAAAAAAAATACCCAGAAACAGAAATGAAAAGGCGGAAGCCGAAAAAAATAATAATGAGGAGGTAAGGTGATGGCGTGGTTAATAGTACTGGTTTTTGCGGTTGTTGTTCTTGTACCATCCATATTCAAGATTGTACCTGAATATCAGAGGCTCGTTGTTTTCAGGCTCGGAAGATGCATAGGTGAAAAGGGGCCGGGTCTTGTGGTGCTTATACCTTTTGTTGACCGTCCTGTCCGCGTTGATCTCAGAGAGCTTTATCTTGAGATTCCGGAGCAGACATGTATTACCCAGGATAACGCCCACATAGCCATAGATTTTCTTATTTACTGGAAGGTAATAGACCCTACGAAATCAGTTGTGCAGGTAGGCAACTTTGCGGGAGCGTCGCAGGGCATTGCCACCACAACGCTCAGGGCGATAGTGGGTGATATTACTCTGGATGATGTTCTGGCGAAAAGAGAGCAGATAAATATACAGCTGAGAGAAAAACTTGATGATGTTACGGGCAGATGGGGCGTTAAGGTGACATCTGTTGAAATAAGAGAGATAGTGCCTCCGAGAGAAATACAGGAATCCATGAATAAACAGATGTCAGCGGAAAGAAACAGAAGGGCGGTTGTAACCGAGGCGGAAGGACACAGACAGGCTGAAATCACGGTTGCGGAAGGCGCAAAACAGGCAGCGATCTTAAAGGCTGAAGGAAAGAAAAAGGCCCAGATACTTGAAGCTGACGGGTATGCAAAAGCGCTTGAGGAAATATTTAATGCGGCGGGCAAAGTTGACTCAAAAACCATGCTCTTGCAGTATTTTGAAGCGCTTAAAGAACTCGGCGCAAAAGACTCAACAAAATTCGTTATACCTATGGAGTTTACGAATCTTATAGAACCGATGATAAATAAGGCAAAAGAATCGCTTAAATGAACGCTGAAGTAATAACCGCAGGAACCGAGCTGCTGCTTGGAGACGTGATTGATACTAATGCTCCGTATTTAAGCGGGAAACTTGCAGAAAACGGTATTGACGTATATTACAGAACAACAACAGGAGATAATAAAGAGCGTCTTGTCCGCGCTATTGAAACAGCGGCAGGACGCTCTGATCTTATAATAATAACGGGGGGGCTCGGGCCCACGGTGGACGATATTACACGTTGCGCGGTATCTGATTTTACCGGAAGAAAACTCAGCAGGAACGAAAAGGTTCTTTCTGAAATAAAGGAGTTTTTTAATACACGCGGAATAAAAATGCCCGAATCAAATGTTATTCAGTCAATGTTTCCGAAGGGTTCGATTATAATGGAAAACCGCATCGGAACCGCGCCGGGTTTTATAACTGAAGGAAAAGGATTAATAATCGCCGCGCTTCCGGGCGTTCCGCGGGAAATGGAAGAGATGTTTGAAAATGTCCTGCTTCCCATGCTGAAAAAGAAAAAAATCGCGGGTAAAGGCGCGATCGTATCAAAAACACTGGAAATCGCCGGGGAATCGGAATCTATGGTTAATGACAGGATAAAGAATCTTTTTGAAAAATCAATAAATCCGTCAATTGCGGTTCTTGCTTTGCCGGAGAAGATTATTGTGCGCGTTTCCGCAAAGGCAGAAACCGCGGAAAAAGCCGGGGCCATGGCAGAGCCTGTGATCGCTGAAATCGCGGAAATGTTTCCGGAAAAAATATCCGGCAGGGACGGCGAAATGCCGCAGCAGGCGCTTGCGAAACTGCTTACTGAGAAAAAAATGACAATATCAACCGCTGAGTCCTGTACGTCAGGCATGATAGCCGCACTGCTTACTGATGTGCCGGGAAGCGGAACTTATTATAAAGGCGGCATAAATGTATATTCAAATGAAGCCAAGGCGGAAATTCTGGGAGTTAACAATAAGACGCTGGAAGAATACGGGGCAGTAAGCGCGGAGTGCGCGGGTGAAATGGCGGAATCCTGCGCCCGTCTGTTTAAAACAGATACGGCAGTATCAGTGACAGGAATTGCCGGCCCCGGAGGCGGAAGCGTGGAAAAACCCGTGGGTCTTGTTTTTATGGGTTTTTTTGTCAATGGAAAAATCAGCGTGAAGAATTTTAACTTTTCGGGAAGCAGGGAAATTATACGCCGCCGCGCCGCCGCAACCGCGGTTTTTGAGATGGTGAAAAGAGTTAAGGGATAGCCGGAAGTTCGAAGGCTTCCGGCTGTTCCAAGTTCCAAGTGGAAGGACAGGGGAAAGGGAGAGTTGTGAGTTTTAAGGTTTGTGTTTATGTCTTATTTCTTGCCCGCATATCCTGTTTAATCCTAAATTTATATTATACAGTCTTCAGCCGCTG
>CAYTNY010000129.1:0-4326 GCA_964439215.1 uncultured Spirochaetia bacterium | reverse complement strand
TATTTTCAGGTCTTGGCGCTCCGTATTTCAATTCCTCGCTGCCGCCTGACAGCGGCTCTTTTTCTTCTGTTCCTTTATTAAACAGCTGTTCAGAACCCTGCGGTGAAATATTTTCTGTTTCATCCTTTTTTTTCTCGCGTGTAAAAAACACAAGAAATATAAGAATAACGAGGCCTATAATAATAAATATAATGAACCACAGAACCCATAATCCGCCTCTTTTTTCCGGATTTTCTTTTGTCCCCCCGGAAACCGGCGGTATTGCCTGCTCGGTTTCTTCTTCCCGGGGCTCCTCATAAACCGCGCGTGTTCTTTGTTTTTTAACTGCTTTTTCTTTTTCTTCCGTTGGTTTTAATTCTTTTTTTTCCGTTTTTTTTACCGCGGCTGTCAATTCTTTATTTTTTTTCTCAAATGTATCAGCCGCGGAAGCTTCAGGAACTTTCTGTTCGGGAAGAGACGGTTTTTCAGGCGTTTTTTCCGGATCATCAGATACATTCATTTCCGCGGATTCCGGTGATTCCATTTTCATTCCTGTTGATGAACAGGATCCGGTTAAAAATACAGCAATGAACATTAAAACAGCAGCAATTATTCTTTTTTTCATACACAGCCCCTTTTAAAACTGTTTTTTAACGCCCCGCTCTATTTTTCTTGTCTTACAATAAGTATACTATACGTATCTTATTTTTTAAAGCCGTTTATCATTTCATCCGCAAGTTCAAGATAATCAGCAAGCAGCCTTGTTATCAAAAAGTTTTTTCTCACATGCTCTCTGCCGGCCTCGCCCAGTTTGCGCGCCTTATCCGGGTTGTTGATAACTTCAACAACTTTTTTTGCGCATCCTTCATAATCAAACGGATCCACAAGATATCCTGTTTTTCCGTCAATAACCTGCAGAGGGATGCCTCCGGTATTTGACCCGATAACCGGCGTTCCTTTCCACAGGGCCTCGGTAACCGTAAGCCCGAAACCTTCTCTTGTTGATTTCTGCAGAATTACTGTCGCTGCCTGCTGAAGAGCTGAAACAAGCTTCATACTGTCCCTTGTCAGCAGAATCACATCTCCTGTCTTTATAAGGCTTTTTGCTTTTTCCTGAATATCCTCAAATATCTGCCATCCTTCAGGATCATCCGCCGCCATATTCCCGCACAAAATCAGCCTGCAGTCAGTTTCTTTTTTTACCAGTTTATAAACTTCCATGACGCCTTCAGGATCCTTCCACTTATCAAATCTGGAGATCTGGCACATTATAGGTTTATCCAAAGGCACATCATTTTCCCTGAGTATGTTTTTCATTTCCTCTTCAGGCATAATTATATTTTTGTCGGAAAGCGGATCAATCGCGGGATGTATTATTTTATGCCCCACGGGAAGTTTTTTATGCCTGTATTTTTCGTGGGAAAGTATGACTTTATCATATTTCAGTATATAACCCTGCAGAAAATCCCACAGCTCCTCGTGAGGGCTTGAAAGATCTATATGGCATCTCCATACCCACGGCTGCCTTTTCCTGTAGAATTTTATCAGCGGAAGAGGCTGAGGATCGTGTATTATGGCGCAGTCGTGGTGTATATGGGTTATTTTTGAAAAGTTTGAATTAGTGCCCGTAAACAGTTCTTTTATTTCATCAGTAAGTTCTATCTCCTGTCCCTGCAGTCCGTTATGAAAACTTTTGGTGACATTAAAAAAATCCGGGGATCCGTGAACTATCCTCCATCCCGCATCAACACCGACATCATTCATAAGAGGCACAAGAGTGTTGAGTATTTCCGCAACTCCGCCCCCCACATAAGTGGCATTTACATGAAGTACTGTTTTTCCGTAAACAGGACGCGCTTTTTTATGTATTTCATGAAGCGCATCGTCCCCTATAATTGTTCTGTAATCCTCTATCGGGTTGATTCTGATCATATTTCACCTCGCAAGTTTTTTTAAAAGTTTTTTTACATCATGAACCGAACTTAAATTGTAATTTGCCTTTGAATATCCGAAACCAACTTTAACGGTAAAAGCATCTTCAGGCATCGCTTCAAAAGTATCCTCATCGGTCCAGTCATCGCCCGCAGCAAATATAATATCCCAATTTTCTTTTGAGAGCCAGAACATCACGGCCCTTCCTTTATTAATACCCATTGATTTTATTTCAACAACCTTATTTCCGCCCAGCACACCGAGATTTCTGTTTGCCGTAAGATTCATTATCGCGTCTTTCAGGTCCCGCGACCTGATTTCTCCAAGATTCGTTTCTGCTCCGCGGTAATGCCATACAAGAGAAAAATCTTTTTCTTCAATAAAACTTCCCGGCGTTCTGTCAACAAACAGTTCAAGCGTCGGTCTTATCTCATCTTTCCACTCTCCGGAAAGAGGCTCTATCATCTTCCATGCCCCGGCTTTTTCTTTTATCCATATGCCGTGCTCAGCTATAAGATTCAGGTTGAGTTTTCCAAACCATTTTTCAAGGGTTCCGCGTTTTCTGCCGCTTAATATAACAACCTCATTTTTTTCATCTTTAGCGAGTTTTTTTAAAATATTCAGCGTATCGGCTTCAGGCCCGGCGTTTTCCGGATTTTTCACAAAAGAACGCAGTGTCCCGTCATAATCAAGGGCAATAAGCCTTTTTTTGGCTTTTTTATAATGCCTGACAATCTTATCCTCAACCTTTGCGTCAAGCTGTTTTACGTCAAGCTCCTTCTGAAGCTCTTTGACGTGATAGAGGCGCTCTATAAAATCATGCGTCCATTTTTTCACATCATAGCGCTTCAGCCTGCCCTGCATAACCGAGAACCTTTCTTTTTTTTCTTCGTCTTCCATGTCAAAAGCTTCTTTTAATGATTCAATAATGCCGTTGCGGTCAAAAGGGTTTACTGTTATTGCCTCGCCAAGTTCGCTTGAAGCTCCCGCTTTTTCGCTGAGTACAAGAACTCCCGGATCATTCTGTTTTACCGCCACATATTCTTTTGCCACAAGATTCATTCCGTCCCTGAGCGGAGTTATAAGCGCAATATCCGAAACAGAATAAAGAGCAGCAAGGCTGTCAAACTGAAAAGATCTGTAAAAATAAAGTATGGGAACCCAGCCTATTGTCCCAAACCGCCCGTTGACTCTTGACAGCACTTCATCAAGTTCTTTTTTAAGCATATTATACTGCGGAACTTTTGTCCTTGACGGCACCGCGACCAGTACCAGAACCACTTTTTCCCTGTATTCCGGATATTTTTCCAAAAATCCGCCGAAAGCATCAACTCTTTCCGGTATTCCTTTTGTATAATCAAGCCTGTCCATTGACAGTATGACTTTTTTACCGCCGATGCCTTTTTTCAGTTTTTTCACTTCCTCTTTTACGTTCTTATCATGAACAGCTTCCGAAAATTTTCCGTAATTTATCCCCATCGGAAAAGAATCCACTCTTATAACCCTGTTTTCAACCATCAGCTGATTCATCATATGTTCATGGCCTGTTATACGCCTTACACTGTTTAAGAAATTTTCAGCGTAATGATATGTATGAAAACCTATCAGATCAGCGCCCAGCATTCCTTTTAAGATTTCATATCTTTCCGGCAGCGCCGAAAATGTTTCATACGCGGGAAACGGTATATGAAGAAAGAATCCTATTGTGGCATTCGGAATCTTTTCCCTTACCATACTCGGCAGAAGCATAAGCTGATAATCATGTATCCATATTGTATCGCCGGGCTTGTACTGTTTTAATATTTCTTTACAGAACTCTTCATTTGCTTTTACATAATTTTCCCAGTAACTGTCGCGGTATTCGGTGTATCTCATGAAATAATGGAAGTTGCTCCATATCGTTCTGTTTGAATATCCGTAATAATAATTTTCTATAATCTCATTGTTCAGAAAAACCGGTATATTTCTGTCTTTGGCCAGTTTGCGGGATATTTTTTTCTTTTCAGCCGCCGGCGCTTCATTATCCACTGAATCCCCGGGCCAGCCTATCCATATTCGCTGATATGATTTATCAAGAGAGCTTAAGCCCGTGGCAACTCCGCCCACGCTGTTTTTTACATCATATTTGGCCCCTTTTTTTGTAACCTCTACGGGCAGCCTGTTTGATACTATTATTAAACGCTTCATAAATCTCCTTTTAGTAATCTTAAAATCATATTATAACATATCATTTTTTATTTAAAAGTCTGTTTTATAATTTTTACGGCTGTTTTTTTTACGGCTGAATTGTAAAAGGAATTGCAACACCTGAAACATCCGGAACTATCTCAAAATACAGCCCATTTCCTGTTTAATCGTCAAATTATATTATACAGTGTTCAGCCGCTGCTTAACCCCCTCCAAGAGTATGTAACA
>CAYTNY010000128.1:0-4429 GCA_964439215.1 uncultured Spirochaetia bacterium | reverse complement strand
CTCCTATGGATGATATGGATGACATGGGAATGGACGATGATATGGGTGATATGCCGCCTATGGATGATTTTGGAATGGACGATGATATGGAAGATATGCCGCCTATGGATGATATGAGCGATATGGGAACGGACGATGATATGGGCGATATGGGAATGGATATGCCGCCTCCCATTGATGATGATTTCGCTATGGATGATGATATGGAAATGATGCCCGGCGATGAGCTTCCCCCTATGCCTGATGATTTTTCCTCAATGCCCTGATAAAGGGATTGGAAAAGATAATAAATATTAAGTCAAAAGGAGTGTGAGGTTATGAAATTTAATTTTCCTAAGGTTATTGTTTTTATGTTTGCGGTTATTCTCTTAATGTCAAGTTTTGCTTTTGCAAGTCCCGCAAAGGCAAGGCAGTATCTTCTGCAGGGCAACAAACTGCTTCAGGCAAAGAAGTATAATAATGCCATAAGGTATTATAACGCAAGTATAAAACAGCAGCCGACAGCCAATGCTTATTACTACCTGGGGGTTGCTTATCAGATGTCAGGCAAAAAAGCCGAAGCATTGAGAAGTTTTCAGCGTGCTTTAAAACTGAATCCCAACCATACAAATGCAAAAAAAATGGCGGCAAGACTGCAGGGCGCCTCCGGAGGCGGAAGCTCCAAGGCCAAACAGTATCTGGCGATGGGGCATAAACTTTTTAAACAGAATAAATTATCTCAGGCGATAAGGTACTATAACGCAAGCGCTAAACTTCAGCCCACATATCAGGCGTATCAGTTTATGGGTACGGCATATTATAAAATGGGCGATAAGGCAAATGCAATAAAGGCCTATGAAAGATCACTTCAGATAAATCCGAATAACCCGGGTGTTAAAAATGTACTTAATAAACTTAAAGGACAGACAAAAACAGCGGGGGACCCAAGGCTGTCCGAACAGATGGGTGTTCATCCGCTGCTGCTTGCGGGGCTTTTTGCGGGAGCAATCGCGGTTCTGTTTTTGTTCTGACAAAACCGGAAATATTATATGTACAGAAGGCAGGTGTGATCAGTTCATACCTGCCTTTTGTCTTTTTGGGGAAAACATAAAAACGCCCCGGATTTTATCCGGCGGCTGAAAAAAAAGGGGGTTTTTATGCCCGATAAGCATTACGGATACGGACATATATCAAGGCTGAAAAAGAAATTTGAAGAGGGAAAAACCACAAAAGAAGAAATAATAGAGCTGCTTTTATCCTATGTTATAAAAGGCAGGGATGTAAAAGGACACGCAAAAGAAATAATGAAAAAGAGCCGGGGCAGTTTCCGCAATGTTATTCCTGTTATTGAATCCGGGGAAATAAAAGGACTAGGGGAACAAACCGCTGTTTTTTTCGGGGTGATTGCCGCATTTATGGAAAACTATAAAAAAGATTCATTTGCGTTTAATACCGTAAGCATAAAAAATCAGGATGACCTGGTGGAATATTTCAGGGACAAAACAGCGTATGATGAAAAAGAAGCTGTTTACTGTGTGTATCTGGACGCGAAAAACCGGGTTATAAACGCGGAAAAAATAGGCGAAGGCACACTTACGCAGTGTGTTATGTATCCGCGGGAAGTGGTGAAACTAGCCATGAAAAAAGGAGCTCTGGGGATAATTCTTGTTCACAATCATCCATCCGGCAGGCCCGAACCGTCCGAAAGCGACAAAAAAATCACAAAAAAAATAGTAGTAGCGTCAAAAGAAATGGATCTGACGCTGCTTGATCATATTATAGTCGGGCGGGAAGGATATTATTCTTTTTATGAAAACGGGCTTATAGATTCGTATATGGGCGTTTACAGGAGGATCGTGGAGGCTATGGAGTAGGCCGCCTGTGTTTTTGATGGATATTTATCAGAAATTCAGCAGATTATCAACGGGCGTGGGGGACTGTTCGCGCGGGGTCGGCTTTTCTGCGGCATCCGGACTCTGTGTTTCTTCTGTATTATCATTATAGATTTCCTGTTCGTCATCTTCTTCCTGTCTGAATGTTTCAAAACTTTCAAAGTCAGTGTTTAAAAAACTGCCGGTCTGCATTCCACTGTGCAGCGTACATTCCTTATGAGGCTCCGTGCCTTCCACAAAAGGCGCGTCTATTGCGGATCTGCATCCGGGCGACGCGAGAAATCCGGTGTCTAAGCATATTTTTTTATATATGATATTGTCAGGAACAGGGAAATAGCCTTCGGATTTTCCGAAGGCTTCTATCATGAAATCCGCCCATATCGGCGCGGCCGCTGAGCTGCCTACCATGCTGCGGCCCATGGTTTCCTTGCTGTCAAAGCCCACCCATACACCGACTACCAGATCAGGCGTGTATCCTATGAACCAGGCATCGGTAAATTCGTTTGTTGTGCCTGTTTTGCCCGCGGCAGGGCCTTCAAATCCCATATACCTGACTCTTCTTCCTGTGCCCCGGTTTATTACGTTTTCAAGCATGAACGTAACAATATAAGCTGTTGAATCCTTTATTGCGGATTTGAGCCTGGGTGTGTGCTGTTCCAGGATTTTTCCGCTAGGATCTTTTACCTGCAGCACGGACATGGGTTTTACTTTCATTCCGCCGTTTGCGAGGGTGCAGAAAGTATTTACCATTTCATAAAGGGAAAGACTTGAGGAGCCCAGGGCAAGAGTCAGATCGTTTGCCAGATCGTTCGTTATTCCCATTTTTCCGGCATACCGCCGGACGGTTCCGACTCCGACCTTGTCAAGAACTTTTACGGCAATTACGTTTTGTGATTTTGCGAGGCCGTTAAGCAGTATCATGGGGCCCGTGAATTTTCCGCTGAAGTTCTCGGGTTTCCACGAAGTGCCGTTTTCATTTTTAAATACAATAGGGGAGTCCATAATCACGTCGCATACTCTGAAGCCATTGTCAATGGCGGCGGTGTATATTACGGGTTTGAAAGCGGAACCGGTCTGTCTTTTGGCCTGTACTGCCCGGTTGAATTCGGACTTGGAGTAATCAATTCCGCCAATCATTGCTTTTACGTGTCCGGTCTTGGGATCCATGGCAATAAGGGCCCCCTGAAGAGGTTCTTTTAATTCATCTCCTTTTAATCTTTGAATCTTTTTCTCAAGCCTTGATATATTGCGCGAGAATACGCGCTGCGCTGTTTCCTGGAGTTTTGAATCCAGAGAGGAATAAACGCGCAGTCCGCCTTTGTAAATGATGTTTGAACCATAAGCGGATTCCAGGTTTCTGCGGACATGTTCAACAAAATAAGGGGCGTTTTCTACCTCCAGTTTGTCCAAAGTTATCGGTTCGGCAAGCGCTTCCAGTTTTTCTTCTTCTGTAATAACTTCTCTTTCCGCCATTATTTCAAGTACAAGATTTCTTTTCTCAAGAGCCAGCTCCGGATTTCTGTAAGGCGAGCGGGCCGAAGGCGCCTGCGGAAGCATCGCAAGCACGGCTGCTTCGGCCAGTGTTATTTCCTCAATATGTTTTCCGAAATATGTTCTTGTGGCGGCTTCCACGCCGTAGGCGCCGCTGCCGAAATAAATCTGATTTAAATAAAGCTCCATAATTTCGTCTTTGGTGTAGTATTTTTCTATCTGCAGCGCAAGCAGCGCTTCCTTGATTTTTCTTGTGAAATTTCTTTCTGCTGTAAGAAAAAGATTTTTTGCGAGCTGCTGTGTTATGGTGGAGCCGCCTTCCACGATTTTTCTGTGCATAATATTATTGTACGCGGCGCGCAGCACTCCCTTCAGGTCAATGCCGTTGTGGCTGTAAAAGTTGGGGTCCTCTTTGGCTAAAAGGGCCTTGAGAAGAACATCAGGCACCTGTTCCAGCCGGACCAGGGTTCTTCTTTCTGTGAATACCTGTGATACAAGATTATTGTCCGTATCGTAGATCGCTGTTGAAAGATTAGGTTTATAGCCTTTGAGGTCAGCGATTTCGGGGACTTCCTGCGTAAAAGCGATAATGGCTCCTGTTATAACACCGAGAGCCGTAAAAAAACTCAGGATAGAAACCGCGACTATACGTTTTAATCTTTTATCTTCGCCTTCTTTTTTTTCTTTTTTTTCTTTCTTATTTTTTACGGGCCCGGTTTTCTTGATATCCGGCAGCCCCGCAAAAGGATTCTTGTCTTCCAATTGATGCCTCCGTTGAATTCAGTAGATAATATCTTACTGTAAAATCAAATATTTTCAAGTAAAAAGGGGGATTGGTAGCGGCGACTGGATTTGAACCAGTGACAACACGGGTATGAGCCGTGTGCTCTAACCAACTGAGCTACGCCGCCACCTTTTAATTATGATTACAGCTGAATTACGTAAGAGTTATAACAGATTTAAGCTGTCAATGCAAGGAGTTTTTAAGGAGGGCGGGGTTAGGGGTTTGGGCTTTGGGAGTAATAGTTCAAAGTTCAAAGAAAAACAGTTCAAAGTTCAAAGAAAAA
>CAYTNY010000127.1:0-4434 GCA_964439215.1 uncultured Spirochaetia bacterium | reverse complement strand
CTTTGAGCTTTGAGCTTTGAGCTTTGAGCTTTGAGCTTTGGGCTTTGAGCTTTGAACTTTGAACTTTGAACTTTGAACTTTGAACTTTGAACTATTACCCCGCCAGGCATCCAAACCTCAGGTTTGCGATTATCTGTTATCCTTCTATATTTACTGCCCCGAATTTAACCTGAGAATCCCATCCGCCTCTTACAAACGCCCATTTTGATGTGTAATGTATAAGCATCCATTTAATCAATTTGGAGGCTGGCTTGATCTTAAATACCGGCGCAAAAAACCTGGACTTAAATATTACTGTCAGGACAAAAAGAGCCGCAAGAGGCATCCAGTTGGAAACTATACCCGCAGCGCCTCCTGTTGCGGCAATACCGATAAGCGAAGCCAAAAACGCAGCCCCGAAAAGATGCATCAAAAGAAAATCACCGATATAAATAATCCCGGGAATAAAAAACGGTATAGGTATTGAAATACCGCCGAAATAATCAATAAAAATTTCCAGGACTTTTTTGGAATGCATCTTTATCAAAAGCGGATGGCCGTAGCCGTAGCCGTAAAGCTGTTTTCTGAAGAGTTTCGGCGATACTCTGTGCATATGATCAACAACCGCGGAAGGCTGAAAATAAAGTTTATACCCTGCTTTTAAAACACGGAGATTAAAATCAACATCTTCACCCGTTGGTTCGTGCCAGAATTCATTCCCTATCGCGTCCGCTGCCTTTCTTGAAACAGAAGCGTTTGCCGTGGCAAAAAACGGACATGTCTGAGATCCGTTGACTTCGTGAGGCAGGTCCTTTTTCACTTCAGGATAATAGCCTCCGTTTTTCATGCCGACTCTGTCCCCGATCGACAGAAAACCCACCTGCTCACAGTAAGTTTCAGTGTCATTATTCGGATCCGTTCTGAGTGTATAAACTTCTCCGCCTACCATTCCTATTTTTTCATCCTTTAGATAAGGCTCCACCATTTTTTCGATCCAGTCTCTGTGAGGCGCGCAGTCGCCGTCCGTAAAAAGTATAATATCGCCTTTTACTATCTTTAAAGCGGCGTTTCTGGCGTGTCCCGGCGACTTGGAGCCGGGGACCTCCACATACTTGATAAAAGCGTGCTGTTCCTGCCATTTCTTTATTATTCCGAGTGTATTATCCGTTGACCCTCCATCCGCGAACATAATTTCCATTTTATCACGCGGATAGTCCGCGTTTAAAAGATACTGTATCGTGGTGTCAATGGTTCTTTCCGCGTTTCTCACGGGAGAAATAATACTTACAAAAGGTTTTTCAGACATATTCTGCCTCCAAAAAAGTTTTTTATGTGATGTGAATTCTAACAAAAACAATAAAAATTGCAAGTGTTTTTTAAATAAAAATTCCGCATTAAAACATAAAACAAACGGCTTCATATCTCAACAAATTGTTTCCTGCCTGCTTTTTCTTTTTGAGCATTAATTTATATTCTGAGATATTTTTTCTTTAACTCCCCCAAAACATGTCCGCTCTAAATCCCGTACCGGCATGCCGCCCGCCTCTAAAACCGCACATCCGCTCTGCTGTGCGGGCATATGTTGAAAAACGCGCAGTATCTGCAGGTATGCGCTCCCGGTGTGGCTTCAAACTTGTTTTCCTTTATTTTTTCCGCCACCTCAAATATCTTTTTTTCGTAATCAAGAAGCGTATTGGCCCTGAATTTTTTTGTTTTCAGTATCGCGCTTTCAAAAAAATAAATCCCCGCCGCATCCGCGGGCCTGCCGTAAACTTTTTCATGGGCTATCATATAAAGCTTCAGCTGCCTTGTTATATCCTGGGACTTAAGCTTGTCCTCTGCTTTTTTTTCATTCCTTACATCCGAGGTCTTATAATCAATAATCGTGACCTTCCCGTCCTTTTCGTCAACTCTGTCCCAGCGCCCCCTGACAATAATATCGCCGGACAGTTTAAATTCAAAATCTTTCTCAATATACTTTGGAAGTGTTTCACTTTCGTTTTCCGCCTGTATAAATCCTCTTATGCTTTCAATACCTCTGTCATATCTTTCCTTTTCATGCGCGGCGCTCGCAAAACCCGTATTTCTCCATAAAGAATCAAAAATTCCTTTCAAGTATTCAAAATCAGGCTCTTTTCCTTCCTTTCTGGCGGCGTAATATTCCGCGGTTACCGCGTGCACTGCCTGTCCATACATAACCCGATAATCATCTTTTGTTGGAATTCTCAGTATATGAACAAGTTTATACTTGAACGGGCAGGTTATGTAGTCATCAATCTGATAATTGCTCAGTTTTACGGGGCCCGCCTGTTTTTTTGGAATATATCTTTCAAGCACTTCCTTTTTTTTCTCAAAAAAATCAAATCTTGCCTGTTTATCCGCCGTCACTTCAAATTCCGCGGGTGTATGAAATCCTATCTCCTCAAGGAACACGCTCGGTTTTTTGCCGCCTTTTCCGTCATACTGTTTTGACGCGGTAAGATAAAGCGCATCCTGCGCCCTTGTCATTGCGACATAAAAAAGCCGCCGCTCTTCTTCCTGCATATATGTATCTTCATCAACTATGTCTTTCATGATGCCTTCAGGCAGCGGAAGCGAGGCGCCGCCTCTCTTCCCCGCGGGAAACTTTCCCTGCGACAGCGCAATTATAAACACAACCTTAAATTCCAGCCCTTTTGCCTTGTGCACCGTAACAATCTGAACCGCGTCATTTTCCGTCAGATCAAGTATTTCTTCTTTGGGATCCTCCCCTGATTTGATTATAAGATTTATATATTCCGAGAAATTATATATATTGTCATATTCTTCATTTATTGAAAAATGTTTTACTATATCAAAAAATTTGGCTATATTTGCTATTTTTCTCTCCGAGCCGATATCCCCCGCTTTAAGCAGTTTTTCAAAGACCATTCTGCTCTTTATGTAATCATATATTATTTCACCCGCCGTCATTTTTTCGCTTACTTTTCCGAGATACTCATCAATATCAGCCGTAAGTATTTTTATTTTTTTTCTTTCCTCCGGTGAAACATCAATCTCCGGATATTCATCCATATTCTTCATCATATCATAAGGGGCCGCGGAATACTCTTTGGCCCTGCTTCCTATTTTCGACATGGCCATGGGGTCTATTTTATAAAAATCAGATATCGCAATGTCAAAAAGAGGATTAAATTCATAAGGATCCGAAAGAATCCTGCAGAAATTCACAAGCAGCTGCACTTCTTTTTTGGAAAAAAGCCCTTCATCGCCCGAAAAAACATACGGAATACCCTTTCTTTCCATTGTTTTTATAAGCATTTTAGCGTCGTTTTTGGCGCGTGTAAGGACCGCAATGTCGCCGTATTCATAATATCCTTTTGAAACAAACCGTTTTATTTCTTCCGAAATAAAATCAGCTTCATCCGAATAATTCTCAAATATCTTTACGTTCAAGCGGCTGATTTTATGAGCCGGGGAATAATGGGAACTGAGTTTTTTATCAATATCAAGAGTGTTTTCAAGCCTCTGTGTATTGTTTGTTATCAGTTTATACGAAGCGTCCAGGATATCCTGTGCGGACCTGTAATTGTTTTTAAGAACCGTAATTCCGGAATTTTTATAATATTCCCTGAACCCGAGAATATTTGATATTGCGGCGCCCCGGAACTTGTATATCATCTGGTCATCATCCCCTACCGCCGTAATATTCCCTTTCTCCCCTGTTATAAGTTTCAGCAGCTCAAACTGCGCGTAATTTGTGTCCTGAAACTCGTCAACAAGGATGTATTTATATCTTTCCCTGTATTTCTTTCTGATTGATGCCCTGTCCTTCAAAAGAGTATACGGCACCATTATAAGGTCTCCAAAATCCATCCTGTTCTGTTTTATTTTAAATTCCTCATAAACCCTGTAAAAGAAAGCCAGTTCTCTGTGCTTTTGCGCTTCTTCTTTTTCCTCCTCTGTCCGGGCTTCTTTTTCAAGCCTGAGGGCATACTCAATATAACTTCCAAAATCAATAAGATTATCTTTAAGCTTTGAGATAAATGAGGTGAATTCCATAACATACAGGTAAGGGTTGTTGAGAGGCCTGTATATATCAAGTTTAAATTCATCCATGTTTTCAACAATAAATACAGCGGCATCGGTTCCTTTCATAACGGTCCAGTCCGGAGCAATTCTCAGTTCCGCGAAATTTTCATTTATAATATCCCTGCCGAAAGAATGAAATGTGGATATATGCGTTTCAATAACGCCGTAAGGCACAAGTTTATCAAGCCTTTCTTCCATCTCTGATGCTGCTTTCTCGGAAAATGTAAGAGCCAGTATTTCTCCGGGCTCTGCCTTTTTATCTTTTATAAGCCGCGCGATTCTCTCTGTAATTGTACGTGTTTTTCCCGTACCCGCTCCGGCAACGATAAGCAGCGGCCCGTCTCCGAAATCCACGGCTTTTTTCTGAGCCTCATCCGAAACATA
>CAYTNY010000126.1:0-4478 GCA_964439215.1 uncultured Spirochaetia bacterium | reverse complement strand
GAGAGAAGGCGGCGCTCTGCGGGAAAGATAAATAACTGTATGAATTAAGTGTTCCTGTATGTGCAAAAAAAAGGAATTTGATTCTATGAAGTGTTGCAATAAAACTTGCAATCTGTATGTTTCAAACAAATTCCGGATTTTCTTGCTAAAAGCGAAGATTCATTATATAATTCCACTGATAAAAAAACATTACGGCAGTGAAAGGGGAATTATGAAAAAAGCCAAGATTATATGCACGCTGGGCCCTGCGTCATCTTCATATGCAATGATAAATAAGCTTATAAAAGGGGGAATGAGCGTTTCAAGGCTGAATTTTTCACACGGCAGCAAGCGTTCTTTTGCTCAGATAATAACGAATATAAAAAAAGCAAGGCAGAGAATGTCTCTGCCTGTTGCGATAATGCAGGACCTTCAGGGCCCGAAAATAAGGGTTGGAAACATAAGGGAGCCTGTTCTTTTAAAAAAACGCAATGATGTATATATTTCTGAAAGAAAAATACCGGATGTCCTGAGCATACCTGTGGATTATAAAGGCCTGCATGAATATGTAAAAAAGGGCGACCGGATCCTTATCAATGACGGGCTCATAAGCCTCAGGGTAAAAGAGGCTGATAAAAAAGCAGGGGCAGTCAGATGTACGGTAAGCAGCGGCGGGATCGTACAGGCAAGAAAAGGAGTCAATCTGCCTGATACAAAACTTCCCCTGGAATCTCTGACCGAAAAAGACAAAAAGGACCTGAAGTTCGGCCTTTCAGCTGATGTTGATATTATATCGCTTTCTTTTGTGCGGTCCGCGGAAGATATCAAAAAACTCAAATCTCTGATAAAGAAAAGCAGGAACAAGCACCCCCTCATAATAGCAAAGATAGAAAAACCGGAAGCTGTAAAGAATATTGACAGCATTATAAAAGAAGCGGATGGCATTATGATAGCCCGCGGCGATCTTGCCGTGGAAATAGGATACAAACGCATACCGTTTATCCAAAAAAGATTTATAGAAAAGGCAAACAGGGCGGGAAAGATAGTGATAGTAGCGACCCAGATGCTTGAGAGCATGATAGAGAACCCGAACCCTTACCGTTCTGAAATAACAGATATTTATAACGCGGTTTTGGACGGAGCGGACACGCTTATGCTTTCGGGAGAGACGTCTGTCGGAAAATATCCCCTCAAAGTGGTAAATGTCATGAAAGACCTTATAAAAAAAGCTGAAAAAGACAAGTTTAAAAAGGACCGGATCCCCCGCCTTATGGAATCGGATCATATTTATGAAAATATACTTTCCTATGCCGCGGCTATATCACCGGAAAAACTGAATAAATGTATGATAGGAGTGGCGGCGAGAGATATTAATGACATATCATTTCTTTCTGATTACAGGCCCGCTGCTGATATAGCGGCGTTTTCTCCGGATAAAAAAATATTCAACAAAACAGCAATATACAACGGCGTATATCCTGTTTATGTGGGAAAAATAAAAGAAAAAGAAGTTATCAGTGCGTGTATAAAACATTTTAAGAAAGCAAAACATCTTATCTTTGTGGATTTTGTTAAAAAAGACAAAGAAAAAGGAATGTTCAGGATATTTAAGATCAGAGAGTAATCAGGCAGTGCCAAATTGTTTCTTTCCCATTTTATCCGCTTATATTTCGGGGGGCGAAAAAAGTCATTTTTTTTACGAATATCACAATTATTTTTTATGCTGTAAAGATGATATATTTATAAAAATAAGTTATATATCAGATATTTTAAAAAAGGCGGAGGTGTATTTATGGCGAAAACATATGTAAGGTCCTTTGATTCTATTTCTGTTGATGATGTAAATATTGCGGGAGGCAAAAACGCGTCGCTGGGCGAAATGATCAGAAAACTGAAAAAAAAGAAAGTAGCTGTGCCGGATGGTTTTGCCGCAACAGCGGAAGCTTACCGGATGTTTATTAAACACAACAATCTCAGGGAAAAAATACAAAAAGACATTGAAGCTTACAAAAACGGAGAAAAAACACTCAGCACTGCGGGGAAGTCAATCCGCGCGATGATACTCAAAGGAAGTTTTCCCGAAGAAATATCACTGCAGATAAAGGAACATTATGAGAAATTAAGCAGAAAATACAGCAATAAAAACACAGATGTTGCGGTGCGCAGCAGCGCCACTGCCGAGGATCTGCCGGATGCCAGTTTTGCCGGACAGCAGGATACGTTCCTGAATATTAAAGGGGCGGAAAATGTGATACAGGCGTGCAGGAAGTGTTATGCCTCTTTATTTACCGACCGCGCCATAAGCTACAGGGAGGAGAAAGGCTTTGACCATATGAAAATAGCTCTGTCCGCGGGCGTGCAGAAAATGGTGCGTTCTGACAAGGCGGGTTCGGGAGTTATGTTTTCCATAGATACCGATACAGGCTTTGAAAAAGTCGTGCTTATAAATGCCGCTTGGGGACTGGGCGAAAATGTTGTGCAGGGTGCGGTAACTCCCGATGAATACAGGGTATTTAAACCGCTTCTGGGCAAAAAAGGGATAAATCCCATTATAGAAAAGTCCAAAGGCGCGAAAAAAAAGAAGATGATATACACAACGGGCAGCGCGGGCACGACAAAAAATATCAGCACCTCTGAAAAAGAGAGGAACTCTTTTGTACTTGAAGACAGGGAGATACTTAAGCTTGCTGAATGGGCAAAGATAATAGAAAAATATTACAAAAAACCAATGGATATGGAGTGGGCAAAAGACGGCAAAACAGGAAAACTTTATATAGTGCAGGCAAGGCCCGAGACAGTACAGTCCCGGAAGAAAGGATCGCTGCTTAAAACATATACATTAAAAGAAAAAGGCAAAGTGCTTGTCAAAGGCACCGCTATAGGAGATTCAATAGCTTCCGGAGCCGCCCAGATAATAAAGAGCGCAAAAGATATAGGCAATTTTAAAAAAGGAAATATACTGATTACAGATATGACAGACCCTGACTGGGTGCCTATTATGAAAAAAGCCGCGGCAATTGTAACGGAAAAAGGCGGGCGTACATCTCACGCCGCTATTGTAAGCAGGGAGCTCGGTATACCCGCGGTTATAGGCACCGGAAACGCCATGAGCGCGGTAAAGAATAAAAACGATATAACGGTATCCTGCGCGCAGGGAGATACAGGGGCCGTCTTCAGGGGAAAACTTGATTTTACTGAAAAAGAAATTGATTACAAGAAAATACCAAAGACAAAAACCCGGGTAATGATGAACATAGCAAGCCCGCATGCCGCTTTCAGATGGTGGCGGCTTCCCGCGGACGGAATAGGGCTGGCAAGAATGGAATTTATAATTAACAATGTCATCAGGATACACCCCATGGCGCTGGTGCAGCCGCAAAAAGTAAAAGATAAAAATGTAAGAAAAGAAATAAACAGCCTTACGAAGGGGTATAAAGACAAAAAAAAATATTTCACGGATAACCTGGCCAAAGGCATAGCCACAATAGCGGCGTCTGTTTTTCCAAAGCCGGTTATAGTGCGAATGAGTGATTTTAAGACAAATGAATACGCAAACCTTATCGGAGGAAGTTATTTTGAGCCGCACGAAGACAATCCTATGATAGGTTTCCGAGGAGCGTCGCGGTATTACAGCGAAAGGTACAGGCAGGGATTTGAGCTGGAGTGCCGCGCTGTTAAATATGCCAGGGAAAAAATGGGATTCAGCAATATTATAGTAATGATTCCTTTCTGCCGGACCCCGAAAGAAGCTGACCGGGTGCTGGAAGTAATGGGAAAAAGCGGACTGAAAAGAGGAAAGAACGGGCTTGAAGTATATGTGATGGCGGAGATCCCGTCCAATATAACCTTGGCGGATGAATTTTCCCGCAGGTTTGACGGATTTTCAATCGGAAGCAATGACCTTACGCAGCTTATGCTGGGCATAGACAGGGATTCAGATGAATTGTCCGGGCTTTTTGATGAAAAAAGCGAAGCTGTCAAAAGAACGATAGAAAGCCTGATAAGGACCGCACGGAAAAACAGGAAAAAAACCGGCATATGCGGACAGGCGCCTAGCGATTATCCTGAATTTGCGGAATTTCTTGTGAAGAACAAGATAGACTCCATCTCTCTTAATCCGGACAGTTTTATGAAAGCAAAGAAAATCATAAGCAGAACAGAGAAGAAAGGCCGCGGCAAGCGGCCGGCAAAGCAGTGAAGAAAAATTTAACAGTATATACGGAGAAATAAAACGCAGCCGATTTTTCGGATAACAGCTGTTTTCTGCTAATCGGGCATAAACAGCATACCTGTTGTTAAAATCTGATTTATTCTGTTTTTTTCTGCGCGGAGAATAAGAAATATAAGATTTTTAAAATATCAAAACAATGCATTTCTTTACGGGAAAAAGAATGAAGACAGAAAATACGAACCTGCCGGTTGTTTAAGGGAAAACGGGTATTTAATAATAATTTTCTGTTTTGTTTTTTATTTCGCATTGCGTACGCAGTGAACACTCG
>CAYTNY010000125.1:0-4573 GCA_964439215.1 uncultured Spirochaetia bacterium | reverse complement strand
CCTTCCGCTGATAGCGGATCTTAATATAAGTTCGTATTTGTAATATGCGGGAAAACCATGCATTACATGGCAGGCGTGCAGATATGTCTCTGTGAAGTCAATATGAACATGCAGAAATATACCTGCAGGGGAGTGTTCGGGAATAACCAATGATAAAAACTTTTACCAATAAGCGAAAACATAAAGACCAGGCGGTTAAATAGCCGTTTGATGCGATGATGAAAAGCCGGCGGCATCGGTGTGTTTTTGCCGCGGTATAAATGATACAGCCGGACAGAAAATTTACGGAATGAAATGACATATCTGTTTTTAGATTTTGACACAAAAAGATTTATGTAATAGAATGTATCAAAAAATAAAAGGAAAAAAATGGAGCATACTGCGGATTTTGTATTTCTGACAGCATCCATACTTGTGTTTATATCGGTGGTGGCCAGCAGGGCAACGGACAAGCTCGGCGTGCCGTCGCTTCTTTTATTTCTGGGTATAGGCATGCTTGCCGGGTCTGAAGGGCCCGGCGGGATAGTCTTTAACAACTACGGCATAGCGAAATCTCTGGGTATAATGGCTCTTGCGGTTATTCTTTTTTACGGAGGCATGGATACCAGCTGGAAAAATATAAGACCTGTTTTAACCGGGGGCATTCTGCTTGCTACAGGCGGTGTTTTCTTTACGGCTGCAATAACAGGGGCCGCGGCTTATTATATAGCGGGAATGCCGCTGAAAAATTCCATGCTTTTGGGCGCGGTCGTATCATCTACCGATGCCGCTGCTGTTTTTTCCATACTGCGTTCAAAAGGTGTAAATCTGAAAGCCCACATGGGCTCCATACTGGAACTTGAATCAGGAAGCAACGATCCTATGGCTGTGTTCCTTACCCTGGGGCTGATGGGGATGATCGGTGCAGCGGGAAGCCCGGAAGGGCTTATAGGCGGATTTTTCTGGGAAATGGGAAGCGCGCTGGCTTTCGGGTATCTTACGGGCAGGCTTATTGTCATTCTTGTGAATAAAATAAATCTTGATTTTGACGGGCTTTATCCCGTGCTTACCATGGCTACGCTGATTATGTTCTTTTCTTTTGCTTTAAAAGGCGGGGTAAATGGTTATCTTTTTGTTTATGTTGCGGGAATGGTAATGGGAAACAGTGCTTTTATACATAAAAAAAATCTTATCCGTTTTCATGAGGGTATGGCGTGGCTTATGCAGATTGCCATGTTTCTGGTTCTGGGGCTTCTTGTTATGCCGTCTGAACTTGGCCCTGTGTTTTTGCAGGGGCTCCTTGTTGCGGGAGTGCTTATTTTTATTGCAAGACCGGCCGCGGTGTTTATCTGTCTGGCATTTACAAAATATACAGTTAAGGAAAAACTGCTTATTTCATGGGTCGGATTAAAAGGGGCGGTTCCTATTATACTTGCTCTTTTCCCGATGATGGCGGGCATTGAGGGCGGAAGGCAGATATTTAATATAGTGTTTTTTGTTGTTTTAATATCAGCAGTCTTGCAGGGCAGCACCATTCCTTTGGTATCGCGGGTTCTGGGGCTTGAAGAAAAAAGCGTAAGGAAAAAAAGATATCCTATAGAGTTTGAGGTAACCGCGGATCTGGATGCTGATCTAAATGAGGTTTTTGTGCCGTATGGTTCTGTATATGTCGGTAAAAGACTTTTTGAACTGGGAATCCCGAAAGGTGTTCTCGTTACTCTTATTTCAAGAGGCGAGAACTTTATAATTCCGGACGGCGGTACAGTAATAGAAGGCGGGGATGTTATGCTGATAATGGCTGAAAAAGCCGGGTTGAAAGAAATAGAAGAAAAACTGGCCGTTCAGAAAGAAAAAAAGCACGAAGGACACGATAATCCGGAAACCGGCCGATAAAAACTTGAAAAAACAAAAAAAATCTGCTATTATTTACAATGTAAATTAAATTTACACTTGATTTTATTGTGAAAATAAAAAAACCTAAAAATGTCTAAAATCAGATTGAAGTTTATTTCGGAGCTGATAAAACATAAATAAAAATTAAGGAGGTTTGAATTGGGCAGAGTAACCATAAAAGATATAGCAAGAGCAGCGGGTGTGACCCATGCGACGGTATCTTATGCGATTAATACGCCTCATAAGGTTAAAAAAGAAACAAGAGAAAAAATACTGAAACTTTTGGAGGAAATGAATTATATACCGGATTCCGCAGCCAGAATGCTGAAAATGGGAAAAACAAGAACAATAGGTGTTGTTGTGGGATCTATAGGAACTATTTATACGAATGAAGTTATGAAAGGACTTGAACAGGCAATGGCAGATACTGTGTATGATATTAAAATATATCCTACATCAGCGGTTCATGAACGGCGGGAAAAAATATTTGACAAAATGTTTATGATGCGCAGAGAAGACGCAATGATAATAAACGGCTGGGACTGGATGAATCACCGGGAAAAACTTGAGAGAATGGGAATTCCCATCGTGCTTTTGGAATATGAGGTAGAAGGACGCAGCAGTGTTGCGTTTGATAATTTTAAAAGCGGTTATGAGGCGGCATCTTATATGATAAAAAAGGGAGCTAAGAATCCTGCGATTGTTGTGGGGGATACAGATTTTGTGTATTCGCAGAAGCAAAGGTACCTGGGTTTTAAAAAAGCGCTGGAAGAAAACTCTCTGTCTTTTGACAGGGATCTTGCTGTCAGAGTGCATAATCATGAATACGACGAAGGTGTGGGCGCCCTCAACTGTCTTTTAGACAGCGGTAAATATTTTGATGCTGTATTTTGTGCTGCAGGCGATCTTGTGGCCGCGGGCATAATGCGCGAAGCATTGGCAAAGGGCCAGGTTATTCCCGGTGATTTTTCTTTGATGGGGCACGATGAAACTGATTACGCCGAAATGTTTAATCTTACCACGGTAAAACAGCCTCTGGCCCAGATGGCAAAACAAGCGTTTAAATTTGCGGTAGAAGAGGCGGAAGGCGTTATAGAAAGGAAAAAGAAAGTTGAATTTCAGCCTGAAATAATTGAGAGAAAAACTGTGTGATTTTCAGGAGTGCTGTTTTCAGGAGGCTGTATGAAACGTGTTTTTATATATGCTGTTTTTTCTGTGTTTTTTTCTGTTGTGGTTTATTCTTATACGGGGGAGACGGGTTTTATAGAGCCTTCGCTTGAGAGTGATGCTGATATACAGTTTTTCTCCGGCTATGAGACCTATGACGGGGTTAATGATTCTTCGTGGAAAAGCGCCTGGGGTATGGAGTTTGAGTCAAATCCCGAGCACCATTCAATAACAGCTTCTGATGTTCTGTACGGGAATTATTCCGCGCGTGTTATATATCCCGCAGGCACGTATTCTTCGCCCGGAGGAAGCCAGCACCTTAATGACTTCTCATTGTTTCCGACAGCCATTGCTCCGCGTGAATCAATGTACGCGAGATATTATGTACGTTTTGATCCTGATTTTGAATTTGTAAAGGGCGGAAAACTGCCCGGATTATGCGGAGGCGCATGCAATACAGGAGGGGATCAGCCTGACGGCACGGACGGATGGTCCGCGCGTATAATGTGGAGGGGCAACGGAAAAATAGTACAGTACCTTTATCATATGGACCAGCCGACTATATATGGAGAGGACCTTGACTGGAATTACGGAGGATGTGAAAGATATTTTATTCCGGGGAAATGGCACTGTGTTGAAACATATATACAGATGAATACTCCGGGACAGCATGACGGTGTTATACGCTCGTGGCTGGACGGAGAGCTTGCTCTTGAAAGGACCGATATACGGTACAGGGATACAGGCTATTCAAATATACAGATAGACCATTTTTATTTCTCGACGTTTTTCGGCGGAGGCGACTCAACGTGGGCGCCGTCAAAAGATGAGCATTCGCAGTTTGATAATTTTATTCTTTCCGACTCATATATAGGCGAGTGCACTGACTGCACCATACCGCCCGCGCCGACACCCGTTCCCACGGCGGAGCTTGTTGAGGAATCTTCTGTATTGGTTTATGACGGAGACAATCCCGGCTGGAGTTCTTTTGGCTGGGGTGGAACTTATGACAACGCGGACAGTTCAATGAATAATACTCCGGGCGGAGCGTATTCGGCGAATATTAATTATGACGCGGGTTCCTGGGGCGCGTTCGCGTTTGATGTGGGAAGCACGGCTTTTGATGTATCGCCTTATAATTACCTGGAATTTTATATAAATCCGTCGGGATGCAATACCACATTCAGAGTTGTTCATCGCAATACATCAGGAGTTGATGTGGGTAATGAAATAGTTGTATCAGGCTCTCCTGCCTGGTTCCCCGCGACAGGCGGATGGGATACAGGGAACTGGAATCTTATAAGAATACCGATGGCTGATTTTGGTTTAACCGCGGGAGAGGCGGCAGACATTGACAGACTTTTGATAAAATCAGATTCTGATCAGGGCACGGATGAGTTTAATATTGATGATGTGCGTTTTGTGAATTACTCTGAGTCTGCAAACACTCCCACAGAAACAGAAACATTCACTCATACAGACACTTCCACTCATACTGAGACACAGACTGAGACTTCAACTCATACCGAAACAC
>CAYTNY010000124.1:0-4667 GCA_964439215.1 uncultured Spirochaetia bacterium | reverse complement strand
AACAGGCAAAAAACCGCCTGTAACATACTCTATCCTCTCCCATAGAGGGAGAGGGGAATAGTTTATATTCCTATATGTTTTCGGATGTTTTAGGTGTTGCAATTCATTTTGCAATTCAGCGCGGGGTTTTTTCATCCTTCGGCCGCCCCCCCCCTGCTCCCGGCAGGGCGCTCCGCGGGAAAATATTAAAAGGCAGCATAATGCTTTTCGGGAAAAACCAGCGCTTAAACAGCCAATGCGCCCGGCTGCTGTTTTTTCACGGGCAGGAACAGAAAAACTTTCACTAAAAACAATTTTTTCTTCCGCCCTTTCTCTTACTTTGCCTTAAAACACTCTGCCCCGTCAATTTGCTGGAATTCAAGTTTATTTTTTTTTCTTAGTTCTTCAACATATTCATTTATTTTAGCTTCCGGCAGCCCCGTTAATTTTGCCATATCCGCCGAGGACACAGGCCTGAATTTTGTTATTTTCAGAATCAGTTTTTGTACGTCTTCAACCGCATCCATTGCGCCGCCTTCATACCCTCCTATAATTTCAGCTGTTTCGCCGAATATTTCCGCCGCCCTTTCAAGCCGTGCGCGCGAGACTGGCTCCGCGGATTTTTCGGCGCGCGAACGCACAATTGTATTTACCTGTATCCTGCTCACGTTCTCCATTTTATCAATTATTTTTTTCACTCCTTTTACAGCCTCATCAGAATCATTAATGCCCTTTACCAGAAGAACCTCCGCCCATATTTCACCCTTGAAAACAGCGGAAAATTTCACAAGTCCGTTTATATATCTTTCAAAATCCTCTTCTTTTGCGGGCCTGTTTATTTTTCTGAATATACTGTCAGAACCCGCGTCAATAGACGGAAGTACAATATCCGCCAGAGCCGCATCCTGCCGGGCTTTTTTATCGTATAAAAAAACTCCGTTTGTAAGCAGGGCGATCCTGCCGGAAAAAAAGCTTCTGATTCCGCGTATTACATCCCCTAGGTTTTCCGCAAGCAGAGGTTCGCCGTTCCCGGAAAAAGTCACGACATCCGCTTTTTTTCCCGATTTAAAATATTCTTTTATTTCGGAAATAACTTCCTGCGTCTCCACAAAGATTTTTCTTTCCCTGCAGATTTTCCGGGTCTTCCCCAGTTCGCAGTAAACACAGTTAAGATTACAGTGCTTTTCCTTTAAAAGGTCAACTCCAAGCGAGAGTCCGAGCCGCCTGGAAGGAACCGGTCCAAAAATATACATAATCTGCCTCCTGCTGCCGGTATTTAACTGATTATAATTATCCTTTTATATCTTCAATATCTGCCTTGGAAAGTCTTTTTGCCCTGATAATGGATATTATTATCGTAATTACCATCACGGAACTTATAAACAACAGGGAAAAAACCGTATCAATATGTATCCAGTGCGCCGCTGTCATTTTAAATCCAACATACGCAAGTATTGCCGCAAGCCCGTACTTAAGATAATGGAACATTTCCATAATACCCGACAACGCAAAATACAGGGCTCTTAAACCAAGTATAGCAAATATATTTGACGTATATACTATAAACGGATCCCTTGTTATGGCAAATATGGCGGGTATTGAATCTATGGCAAAAACAATATCCACCATATTAATAACCATCAGAACCATAAAAAGCTGGGTTATGTGCCATTTACCGTTTTCTTTTATAACAAAACGGCTCGAATCATATTCCGGCCTGAATGGTATAAATTTTGAGAATATTTTCACCACAGGATTTTTGGATGGATCATATTCTTTATTTCCCTCAAAAGCTGTTTTAAACGCTATATATATCAGAAATATTCCGAAAATATAAAGTATCCATTCAAATTCATTTACCAGTTTTATCCCTATAAGTATAAAAAACGCCCTGAGTATCATAGCCATCAGTATTCCGTAAAATAATACCCTGTGCTGATACTGTGCGGGAACCCTGAAATACCGGAATATTATAAGGAAAACAAAAAGATTATCCACACTCAGTGATTTTTCAATAAGATATCCCGTAAAATATTCAAGCGCGCTTGTCTTTCCGAACCAGAAATATATTCCGGCATTAAAAAGCAAAGCGAGCCCGATCCACACAAAACTCCACGCAAGCGCTTCTTTTATGGTTACCACTGAATCTTTTTTATGAAATACCGCAATATCAAGCGCAACCATCATAATAACAAATATATTAAACCCCGCCCACCATATTATTCCATGTTCCAATTTATATTCTCCCTGCCGGCATATAAAGATTCATCTTCTGCGTCTTCCGGTATCCTTTGATTTATTAAGCATCCGGGATTTATAGGGCCCAAGGATCTCATTAAGATGTTTTTCTTTTCCGCTTTCAAGCCACAACGAGCCGCATTTACTGCATTTATCCGCGCTTAAGGGCCCGAACTTCTGTTCTTCCATTTTTTTTCCGCACAGCGGACATATAAGAAAAGGCGGCTTGCTGCGCGGCTCAAAATAAGGGGGTTTTATATGCTCCCCGGATACCGGGCTCCTTTCAATTCTTTTTGTTTCCATTGCCTGAAGCTTCATCAGCGCCTCCTTGGGCACCGCGGTTCCTTCGCATTCTTCGCAGTGAAGAACAAAATGCCCGTTTATATGCGCCGGATATATAGGTATTTTACATACCGGACATTTTGAAAACCTGCTTAAATCCGCCGCTGCAGCAGGATCCTGGGACTGTCTGCAGAAAGAACATACAGCTGCGGCTCTCGGTATAAACGATGAACAGTGCCTGCACTGTTTTTGGTCTGTTTTTTCCATCATAGCAGCACATCTCCTTTAAATATATTACGGTTATTATAGTATAAAACCCGCCCCGGGTGCAAATAAAATACAGTAAAGAATAATTCAGTTTTTCTAATATGATTAAATATCCGCGGCTACGTTTCCAGACCGTAAAAAAGAAACCCCAAAAAATGAAAGGCGCTTCCCGCAAGGACAAACAAGTGCCATATAAAATGATGATAAGGCATATTTTTCGCCATATAAAAGACGGTTCCCAGAGTATAACTTATACCGCCGGCGGCGATCCAGAAAACAAACCCTGTTGAACCGGCTTCAGCAATCGGTTTAAGCGCAAAAACAATCAGCCATCCCATAAAAATATAAAGAAATACCGACAACACCCGGAATTTCCCGGTAAAAAATACTTTAAAAATTATTCCGCACACCGAAAGCCCCCAGATAACACCAAAAACAACCCAGCCGAATATTCCCTGCAGAAATACAAGCGCAACCGGCGTATAAGTACCCGCAATCAGAAGATAAACCCCGGCATGGTCAAGTATCTCAAATATATTTTTCGCCTTTGGATTTATAAGGGCATGGGAGAAAACAGACATTGTATATAAAAAAACCAGAGTAAAGCCATATATGCTGAAACTCACTATTTTCCAGACGTCGCCTTTTTCAGACGCGAAAACAACCAGGATAACAAAAGCGGCAATACTTAAAAAAACACCTGCTCCGTGGGTTATTGTGTTTGCGATTTCCTCGCCCCTCGACTGTTTTTCAGAAAGAATTTCACTTTTCATAATGATTAAGTTTAATGCATTGCATCATCAAAAGCAAGAATTCTTTGCCCCCTGCCCGCCGGTCCGATCAAGTGTCACATATTCTTTTTTTAAAATCTTTTTCCATAAGCGCATATTTCCCGTTATCTATCTTTCTGTACAGATCTTTTCCGCATACGGCAAAATACCGCGGATCATCGCCAAATGAAATAAAACTGCTCACTGTTAATTTCCCCTCATTGGTTTCAATTGTATTCTTTTTTTCCGTCATAGCATCTCCTCTTTTTCATACGCCCCATATTTTATTTTTAATTTACTATATCCTATTACTCAAAAAAAACAATTCACTGTAGGCAATACTTTAAATATCCCTTAAAGGTAATACACATTAATACTTAAAATGTTATAATAAAATAGGAATTAAAGGGGGCGTAGGATGCAATGAGCGGAGGTTACAATGTCTGACAAACAGTATAATAAGAATAATCGCGTAAATGTTTGTGTCGGCGCAAAAATAAAAATGCTCAGGCAGACAACAGGTATTACACAGGAACAGTTAAGTGAAAGCGTTGAATTGTCACAGAATTTCATAAGCCAGCTGGAGAACGGAAAAAAAAGCCCCAGCATAGAGTCCCTTGTAAAAATAGCAAACGTACTTGACGTTCCTGTTTCTGTGTTTTTTGAAGTTATCCAGGACAGCGCCTCAACAGCGCCTCCAAAGAACAATTTACTGGATAAAAAAATGGATCTGCTTTTAAAAAACCTTCGCCGGAAAGAGAAACTCATACTCATAGAAATTCTTTCCATAATAAAAAAACATAATAAATAACAACACTGTTTTTATTACCGCTGCAATAATCAACCGCCGCAGGCCTGTCTGTAACACACAAACATAAAAACAGCCGCGCCTATCGTATATTCCCCGCAAAACGCTTTGTTTCAGACTTATGGATAAAGACAATACAAACCCCGCGGGCACGCTTCGGGAGGGCACACGGGTCCTCCCCTACTTTGTTGTCGCGTTAACCGTGTGCTCACGAAAATACAACTGCTTTCCTATCATCCCGCATTTCTTGCTTAGGCGTTAACTTATGTTACACAGTATCCTGCCGCTGCTTAACCCTCTCCAAGAGTATGTAACAGGCATAA
>CAYTNY010000123.1:0-4700 GCA_964439215.1 uncultured Spirochaetia bacterium | reverse complement strand
AACAAAACAACAAAACCAAGGGCTGCGCCTGTTCGGGCGGGAATAATAGTTCGAAGCGGGAAGAAAGATACAGGGGAGGCTGAAGTTTTTTTTGCCGGCGCGGGGTTAAAGGACTAAATCCCCCTTGCCCCCTTTATTAAAGGGGGTAAAAGCTTATAAGAAATCAGCTTCGGGCAAGTACGGTTCGGTAGTGATAGCCGTATATGGAAAGCGTGACAGCTTCAGGCAGGAGTTTCGGCCTGAATGCTATTGTCCATAAAAACAGTTCCCAGAAATACTTTTTGCCGCTTCCGATTATGCCGAGTTTCCATACTGCCTTGAAAAGCGCGCCCAGCGACTCTGACACGGATCTCTTAATTGTCTTTGAATGCCCCTTGTATTCCTTAAGAAATGTCTTTATCCTGCTGTAATAATTGTCAGGGGAGAATATTTTTTCAAGAATCATCCTGTATCCGCTGATAAGTTTATCCGTATTCATAACAGGCCTGAAATTTATGGAAAAATCCGTGTTGTTTCCCGTGGGCTTTTCCAGTATCCTCCCTGCCTTTTCAAGCCTTTTATACAGCCTTGTTTCGGGAAGCGCGGTCAAAAGCCCCACCATCGCGGTTACAATGCCGCTTTGCTGTATGAAATTTATTATATTGTCAAATGTTCCCGGGGTGTCGGTGTCAAACCCCACAATAAACCCTGCCTGCACCTGCAGGCCGTTTCTCTGAAGTATTTTCACCGATTCTTTCAGGTCCATCCGGGTATTCTGCGTTTTGCCGCAGGATTGGAGGCTCTCGGCGTCAGGTGTTTCAATACCCACAAACACGCAGTCAAAATTCGCTTTCCGCATAAGAAGCATCAACTCTTCATCCTGCGCGAGATTCACGGATGCCTCTGTATAAAAAGAAAAAGGGCTTTTCCTCTTCTCCATCCATTCTATAATCTGCTCCAGAATTTTTATGACCTTTGCCCTGTTTCCGATAAAATTATCATCAACAATAAAAACACTGCCTCTCCAACCCGACAGGTACAAGCCTTCCAGCTCGGATATTACCCGCGAAGGCGGTTTAAGGCGGGGTACTCTGCCGTTCATAACTATCACATCGCAGAATTCGCAGTCAAAAGGGCATCCTCTTGATATCTGCAGCGCCATTGAAACATATTTTTTCCTGTCAATAAGGCTCCAGTCCGGCTCCGGCGTTTTGGCGATATCCGGTTTTTCACGGGAAGTGTAATATTTTTTCGGCCTGCCCTCCGAGAGGTCCTTGAGAAAATCCGGAATTGTTGTTTCCCCTTCATCCAGGACAAACGAATCCACATTATAAAAATCCCTGTGCCCCGTGGTGAACAGCGGCCCGCCCGCCACAACTGTTTTTCCCAGCTTTTTCGAACGGTTGATAACTTCCTGCGCTGAGTCTTTTTGAACTATCATACCGCTCACAAAAACCATATCCGCCCACTCAATGTCCTGTTCGGAAAGCTTGTCAGTATTCATATCCACAAGCCTCTTTTCCCATCCGGCCGGGAGCAGCGGCGATATCGTAAGAAGACCCAAAGGCGGAAGCGAAGCTTTTTTATTCACAAAAGGCAGTGCATATCTGAAACTCCAGAATGTAGCCGGGTATTCCGGATAAATCATTAAAACCTTCATAATATTTACTCCTCCTTTTAATATTCACGCTGCTTTTGTATGGTTTTCAGCCCGCCCCGTCAGAAACTTGCACCATAAAAGATACACGTATTACGAAGTATAGTTAATAAAATCCGGAGAGTCAAGTTTTTGCCCCCCTTTTTTTGCACCTGCCGGAGTGCTTAATTCACACAGTTATTTATGTTTCCCGCAGGGCGCTTTTCTATCCCATAGAACTGTCCCTTGCCTGCATCTCTTGTTTTAAGCGTTAACTTGTATTACAAAGTATCCTGCCGCTGCTTAACCCTCTATATAAAATCCCCCTGCCCCCTTTTAAAAAAAAGGGGGTGAAAAAACAAAAAACCGCCTGTAACATACTCTATCCTCTACCGTAGAGGGAGAGGGGGATGGTTTATATTTCGATGTATTTTCGGATGTTTAAGATGTTGCAATTCATTTTACAATTCAGCTTTTTTCTTTGAAACCTTCTGCCTGCCCTTAAACTTTACTCCCGGGCAGTAGGTCATGACATATTTAATCTCTGACTCGTCATTCACAACAGAATCCCAGTAAGGAAATGTCCTGCACTGTTCGGGCCGCACGGGGTATATAGTGCACTTGTTATTTTTAAAGAATGCGCAGGAGCCGCCGTCAGGCGCGGTAAACACCCGACCCACCATAAAAACCCATTTCACATATTTTTTTTTGAATTCATACAGATCCATTTTCAGAAATTCCGCGATTGCGGGCATCTCGCTTTTTTTGACGTGGACAAAACCCTCAACCGCGCAGCAGCTGCCGCAGGCGCGGCAGTTGAATTCAATCTCATACTTTCCTTTTTTCTCCGGTTTCATGCCTTTTCTCTATTACGGCTTTCTCTTAAAAACAACAACAGAAAGCGGAGGCAGATTTATGGATATTGAATTTATATATCCGCTGTAGTGCATCCCGGACGCCTGTACGCCGCCTAAATTACCCATATTGGACCCCCAGTATTCACCCGCGTCAGAATTAAAAATTTCCTCCCAGAATCCTCCTCCGGGCACGCCTATATGATAATTCTGCCTTGGAACAGGCGTGAAATTACATGCAATAATCACCGTATCGTCAAAATAAAGCCCGTTTTTCCTGACAAAGCTCAGAACCGACGCGTCCGCATCGCTGCAGTCGATCCATTCAAAACCTTCAGGGGAATGGTCAAACCTGTGAAGCGCAGGCTCTGACGCGTATAATTCATTAAGTCTTTTAACCATTTTTTTAACCCCGTCATGCGGGCCCCTGTCCGCCAGGTGCCAGTCAAGGGATTCGTTGTGGTTCCATTCGCTCCACTGCCCGAACTCCGTACCCATAAACAGCAGTTTTTTTCCGGGGTGCATAAACATATAGGAGAGCACCAGACGCAGATTGGCGAACTTCTGCCAGTCATCGCCGGGCATTTTATTCAGCATGGAGCCTTTCATATGAACCACTTCGTCATGCGAAAAAGGCAGGACAAAATTCTCCGAAAAAGCATACACCATTGAAAAAGTAAGCGTGTTATGGCGGTACTTTCTGTAGATCGGATCTGTCTCCATATAGTCAATTGTATCATTCATCCAGCCCATGTTCCATTTCATTCCGAATCCCAGCCCTCCCGTATAAAGCGGCCGTGTCACCATGGGCCAGGAAGTCGATTCTTCGGCTATAGTCTGAACATCGGGGTATTCTCTGTATACTACCTCATTGAATTTTTTCAGAAAATTTATCGCGGGTATATTTTCCCTGCCGCCGAATTCGTTCGGTATCCACTCGCCTTCTTTGCGGGAATAATCAAGATACAGCATAGATGCCACCGCATCCACCCGAAGCCCGTCAATGTGATATTTGTCCAGCCAGAACAGGGCGTTGCTTATAAGAAAATTTTTTACTTCGTGCCTTTCATAGTTGAATATATAGCTTCCCCAGTCCGGATGAAATCCCTGCCGCGGGTCCTCGTGTTCGTAAAGATGCGTGCCGTCAAAATACGCTATGCCGTATTCGTCCGTCGGAAAATGAGAAGGCACCCAGTCAATAATTACGCCGATTCCGTTCTTGTGCATATGATCCACAAAATACATAAAATCCTGCGGCGTGCCGTAGCGCGATGTGGGAGCGAAATATCCTCCTACCTGATATCCCCAGGAAGCGTAAAAAGGATGCTCCATAACAGGCATCAGTTCAACATGCGTAAATCCCATATATCTGCAGTATTCCGCCAGCTGATGCGCTGTTTCTTTATACCCCAGCGATTCTTTTCCGTCTCCTGTTTTTCTCCAGGAACCGAGATGAACCTCATACACGGAAACAGGAGCTTCAAGGCTGTTGTTTTTATGCCTGTGCTCCATCCATTTTTTATCGTTCCACTTATAATCAAGGTCCCATACAACCGACGCTGTTTTCGGCGGAGTTTCGCACAATAAACCGTAAGGATCCCCTTTATCCGCGGTATAGCCTTTATTGTGGGAAACAATATGATATTTATATATGTCACCTTTGCCGAGGCCGGGAATAAATCCTTCCCATATTCCGGAATTATCCCATCTCATTGAAAGAGAGTGGGAGCCTTTGTCCCATTCGTTAAAATTCCCGATCACCGAAACACTGCTTGCGTTCGGCGCCCACACAGCAAACCGCACTCCTTTTTTTCCGTTTGCTTCCGTTATATGCGCCCCCATTTTTTCATAAAGCCTGAAATGATTCCCTTCTTTAAAAAGATATACATCATCTTCCGTAAACTCAGATACTCCGTGTATTATTTTTTCAGCTGCCAATTTTTCACCCTGTTGTATTATTTAATTCCATAACAATCTGATTATACAACAGGGAACAAGTTTATTCAATTGAGAGTTTTATTTCAGCACCGTATTTTCCGGGCCGCAAGTTTTATTGCAGCACTTAATAGAATCGAAGTCCTTTTTTTCGCACATACCGAAGCGCTTAATTCATACAGTTATTTATGTTTCCCGCAGAGCGCCGTCTTCTCTCATCAAGCCGTCCCTTACCCGCATCTCCTGTTTAATCGCCGGCTTATATTATATAGTGTTCAGCCGCTGCTTAACCCCCT
>CAYTNY010000122.1:0-4728 GCA_964439215.1 uncultured Spirochaetia bacterium | reverse complement strand
AAGCGGCTGCTCCCTCTCTATTGACAAACCTTTTTGCGTGTTATACCATAATTCATACTACATAACATTATTACGGAGCTGCGATGAGAAAAAATATATATCTGAGCATCCTTTCGGGGGTGCTTCTTGTTTTTTCGTTCCCGAATTTTTTACAAAAGACCCCGTCGGTGGTTACTTTCTTTTTTATGTGGGCGGCGTATTCACCGCTGTTTTACGCGGTTTGGACCGCCGGGAACAGGAAGAACGTGTTTTTATATGGAATGATTACGGGTATGGTTTTCTACCTGTCGTCGCTTTACTGGCTGTGTCTGGTAAAGCCTATGGGAATATGGGCCTATCCCGGCTGGATCGTTTTATGCTTTTATTTCGCTTTAATGGCCGCAGCGCCCCTTGTGTCCGCGTATTATTTTAAAGAAAAAACAGGTATAAGTTTTCTGCTGTCAATACCGGTTTTAATGACATTTTTTGAATTTGCAAGAGAATGGATGTTTACGGGATTTCCCATACTTACACCTGCCCAGAGCCAGCATCAGTTTACTTTTATTCTTCAGACATTAAAAATAACAGGCGCCGGCGGACTGAATTTTATGATTTTTGCGGTAAATGCTTTTATTGCTTATTTTTTGATAAAAAAGAAAAAAAAGATGAATATTGCCCCGAAAACCGCGGACAGTATTATTTTTGCGGCAGTATTCTTTATCGGTTTATTATCGGCCGCAGCCGGGAATTTTACGGGGATAAAAAATTATGATACGGCGAAAGCAGCGGTGCTCCAGAACAATGTGAACCAGGATACGCCGTTTAATAATAATTACAGAAAAAAAGCCATGGACAGTTTTGAGGAACTGATAAAAAAAGAGAGTGAAAATAATCCCGATATATATATATGGCCGGAGACGGGTTTTCCGGGATTCTTAAAATATGAAAAGGAACAAAGAAAAAGAATAGCGTCGTGGACGCCTGCTTTTCACCTGATAGGAGCGGATAACGCGCTGTTTAAGAATAATGAAAAAAAATATTACAATTCCGTGTTTATGATGTCGCCGGACGCGGAGATTATCGGCGAGTATTCAAAATATCATCTGGTTCCGTTCGGGGAATACATACCGCTGCAGAACGTGTTTCCTGTTATAAGGACCGTTGTGAGGCGTTATGGGTATGTTGGATTCTCGCGGGGCGAAAAGATTATGCCTCTGGAATTTAAAGGAATAAAAGCGGCGCCTATAATATGCTATGACGGCCTTTTCCCGGGCATAAGCAGGGAATTTGTGAAAAGCGGGGGCCGGTTTCTTGCCCATGTATCGTATGAAACATGGTACGGCAATACGCCTGCATCGGCGCAGATATTTTCAAACACGCTGCTCAGGGCCGTGGAAAACAACGTATATCTGATACGCTGTGTTTCTTCCGGAATTTCCGGCGCGGTTGATAATAAAGGCAGGATATTTAAGGAAACAGGACTTTTTGAAAAGGATTCTTTTACGGCTGAAATTAAGATAAGCAGAGGGAAACCCGGCGCGTTTTACACTTTTGCCGGAGAGTGGTTTGTATGGGCCCTTATAATTGTATTTTTGATTTATGCGGCATTAATGCGCAGGAAGGCGCTCAAAGAATGATCACTCTTATATCTGATCTTGACGGCACTCTTATCGGCGATAAGAAAGGACTTGAGGTTTTCAGGGAGTTTGCCGAAGCCCGGAGCGGAAGTTTAAGCATAATATACGCGACAGGCCGCAATGCCGCGGAATTTGAAGCAGCCCTGGAGACGGAAAATCTTCCGCAATACGATGGATGTATTTTAAATACAGGCGCGGATATTTTTATACGGCAGGGCGGGGATTATATACGGGCGCGGGAGTGGCGCGATAAGATAGGGCTTAACTGGGAAAAAGAAAAAATTCTGGCGGGGCTCCGGGATATGAGCGGGATACAGATGCAGGGAAAAGATGAAACATATAAGATATCTTATTTTGTGGATGAGGAAAAAGCCGCGGATATACGCCGGAGCGTGGAAGAAAAATTTGAAGAGCACGGCATAAAAGCGGATGTTCTTTTGAGCCATGGTGTTTTTATGGATATACTGCCGGCAGGGTGCGATAAGGGAAGCGCGGGAAAATATCTTATGGAAAAAACCGGACGCGGAAACACACGCGTGATAGCTGCGGGGGACAGTGAAAATGACACCGCGCTTTTTAAATGTTTTAAAGGCGGCATTGTTGTATCAAACGCCCGGCAGGGATTTATTGAGGAAATAAACGCGGACGATCATTATATGGCGGAGGCTCCGTATGGCTGCGGAGTGGTGGAAGGAATAAAATATTATATGAGGATGATGAGATGAAACCGTATATACTTATAACAAATGACGATGGAATAAGATCCGGAGGAATAAAAGCGGTTTACGAAGCGGTTAAGGATTTTGCGGATGTTCTTGTGGCTGCTCCGGCAAGAGAAAGAAGCGGAGCTTCAAATTCCGTGACAATATGGAAATCCATAAAAGTGAAAAAACAGAAGTTTCTTGATGCTTCGGGGTATGCTGTTTCGGGAACCCCCGCGGACTGCGTGAAACTGGGCGTGTTAAGCCTGGCAAAAAGAAAGCCTGACCTGGTCATATCGGGAATAAACCACGGCCCGAATTTCGGCAGGTTTATACTTTATTCGGGAACCGTCGGCGGCGCCACAGAAGCGGCGTTAAGAGGCATTCCCTCAATTGCGGCTTCTCTGGATGATTTTGAAAAAAAAGCGGATTTTTCCTTTGCGGGAGAGGTTGTCAGAAGTATGGCAAAAGCATTTTTCTCAAAAAAAATCAGGATAAACAGCGATACAATAATAAATATAAATATTCCCAGGCATAAACGGGATGAGGTAAAGGGATTTAAGGTGCTGCCAAAAGGAAACTGCGAATATGTGGAGAGTTATGAAAAGTTTTCGGACAACGGAAGCGAGACATACAGGTGGATGGTAAATGAGCGGGTGGAGGGAAGCGCGTTATCAATGCCGGATTCAGTGGCTGTAAGAAGCGGTTATGTGGTAATAACGCCCCTGCATATAGACACCACGAATCATACGGGGATGAGCAGGCTTAAAAAGGAAATGCTGAAAAAAGGCGTAATGCCGGAAGGGTTTGTTCTCCCGGCATCACGCCGCAAAAAAGCCTGAAACTTTTCAGCGTTTGTCTCTCTTTTTGTTCTTGTACTTATCTTTGTTTTTATCAAAAAACTTTTTGGAGTGGGACTTGCGTTTTTTTTCCATCATTTCCGTAAGTTTTTTGAACTGCTCGCCGCTCAAAGTGGATTTTATTTCCAGTATCTGGTCTGTTCTGATGCGTGAAAGTTTTTTCTGTCTGTCCGCGACTTTGTCTATGGAAGCGTAAATTTTCTTTTTGTCGGAGTCTTTTTTGGACATTTCGTCTTTTACTTCTTTCATCAGGCCGCGTATCTCTTTTCTGATTTTTGCGACGTCATCCCGTGAAGAGTCTCTTATTGCCTTGATTTTGTCTTTTTGCTCATCGCTTAAGTCGAGATTTTCCGCCAGAAAGAAAGTCCTGCTTCCGCCGAAGCTCTCGGGGCACTTGTCGGAATTTACGGCGCGTTTACTGCCCTGTGCGCCGGCAAACGGAGCTAAAAGCATAAGAACCGCCAGTGTAAAAACGGTTTTTTTCATATTTGTTCACCTCCTTTTATTCAGTAATTTGCTGCCGCGAATTCATAAAAATCCGCGACTCTTGTGCTGTCTGTCTGTTCGTCGTGGTAGTATTCAACCGCGATATTGTACGAATCGTAGAGAAAGTAATCAAGCTCCCGATCTCCGGATTCGGCATATTTCTGACTTATAAACAGGGAGCCGGCCAAAAGCATAAGAACCGCAAGCAGGGCAAAAGCAGGTTTGGCTGCGCCCGCGGGAAAGAAAGATGTTTTATATCTCTTTCTCAGGTTCTTTAATATTTTTTTTGGCGGCGTCTGGGATTCAGCCGTAAAAAGCGCGTTTAATCCTTTTGTTTCAATATACCGGCGTTCGCACTCCGGGCATTCTTTTATATGCTGTTTTACGAGAGCCGCCCTTGCGGGAGACAGTTCGTTCTTCATAAAGTCGTATAACAGTTCTTTGATATCGGCGCATTTCATTTTTTGTCCTCCTTGTTTATAAGGTCCTTCAGGCGGTTTATCGCCCGGCTGACCCTGGATTTTACAGTGCCTTCTTTTATACTCAGTATTTCTGATATCTCTTTATAGGAAAAGCCGCTGATCTCCGAAAGCAAGAGAGGGGCCCTGTGGTCTATGTCCAGTTTGTCAAGCAGGTCCCACAGTATAAATCCGCTGTCAGCGGGGATGCTGTTTTTGCGGGCTGCTTTATCCATTTTGTTATCCTGCATTTTTCTCTGTCTTATAAGGTCTATACACCGGTTTATGGTCATACGGTAAAGGTACGTTTTTATATTGGAATCGCCCCTGAAGCTGTCAATTGAGTCAAAGAGCTTGATAAAGACATTTTGTGTTATATCCTGCGCATCATCCCTGTTTCTCAGCATACCCAGAGCAATATTGAAAACATATCTGCTGTTTTCCTTATAAATCACTTCAAGGCGTTTTTCCATTTCTCCTCCTTTTTATTCATCTTCTCACATTTGACGAGACAGGGGAAGAAAAGGTTCCGGGGGAAGTTTGAAGAATAAAAAAATGAGCTTTGAGTTTTGAGCTTTGAGTTTTGGGAAGAACAAAACATCCAAGC
>CAYTNY010000121.1:0-4895 GCA_964439215.1 uncultured Spirochaetia bacterium | reverse complement strand
AACAGGCAAAAAACCGCCTGTAACATACTCTATCCTCTCCCGTAGAGGGAGAGGGTAATAGTTTATATTCCTATATGTTTTCGGATGTTTTAGGTGTTGCAATTCATTTTGCAATTCAGCAAAAATGCATATTCTCATATTTGTTGTTGACAATAAGGGGCTGATTTTATATAATTTTCAGACATTATATATATAGGCGTTTGGCGCCCGGGGCAGGTTTATGGAGTCCGGGTTTTTTTATGTTTGTTATAAGGTTTTGTTCTTTATAATAAAACAAAACTGTTTTTTGGGTAAAAAGAAAGTTTTTGAAAATGAAGCTATGGAAACGAATACAGTGAAGGTGCCCAGATAGCTCAGTCGGTAGAGCAGCGGACTGAAAATCCGCGTGTCGGCGGTTCGATCCCGTCTCTGGGCACCATCTTTTAAAAGTTTTTTTTTGGAAATAACCGGTAATCGGAGAGCCGATGTAGCTCAGTGGTAGAGCAACTGATTCGTAATCAGTAGGTCACCGGTTCAATCCCGGTCATCGGCTCCAGAAAACGCAAAGCTGTCTGCGGCGGTTTGGCCGGGCAGGATAAAAATGAAAGAATTTCAAGGAGGTTTGTGATGTCATTAAGCATCAGGCTCAAAAGAATGGGCAAGCATAAGGCGCCTTTTTACAGAATAGTTGCCGCGGACTCAAGGCGGCAGGCTAAGAACGGCCCTTATATTGAAGAACTGGGTTTTTATAACCCGACCAAGACCCCTGTTGCGGTAAGGGTTGATAAGGACAAAATGAAAAAATGGATGGCTCAAGGCGCAAATGTTTCCGCTACAGTAAGGTCCATACTGAAAAAACTGGATATAACATCGGAAGTAATGCCCGCGGCTAAAGTAAAGAAGAAAAAGAAAAAAGAAACAAATTAAATGAAAGATATTCCGGGATATGTAAATAAATGAATAAAAAAAACAGCCCGGCAGAAACAGCTGAACAATAATGAAATTTTCGGTTCTTACAATATTTCCGGGTTTCTTTGAAAAGGCTTTGGATTTCAGTATACTGAAAAAAGCCGTAGAAAAAGGGAAAGCAGAGTTTGATGTTATTGACATACGGGAGTTTGCTTCTGACAGGCACCGGATGACCGATGATACGCCTTATGGCGGAGATGAAGGCATGGTTATGAAAATTGAACCTGTGCACCGGGCCCTTCAAAGCGCCGGTTTGGATGCAGGAGTTAAAACAAGAAAAGTGCTTCTCAGCGCTTCGGGCCGGAAGCTGACGCAGGAAAAGCTGAAAGAATATTCACGGCTTGACAGTCTGATCCTTGTATGCGGGAGGTATGAAGGTTTTGATGAACGGGTGCTTGAGTATGTTGATGAAGAAATATCAATCGGAGATTATGTTTTAAGCGGCGGGGAGATACCTGCTCTTGCTGTTATAGAAGGAACCGTAAGGCTTTTGCCCGGTGTTTTGGGAAATGAACTATCAGCGCTGAATGAATCATTCAGCACCGGAATACTGGATTTTCCGCAGTACACAAAGCCCAGGGAATATGAAGGAAAAAATGTGCCGGAAGAACTTTTAAGCGGCAATCATAAATTGATCAGGAGATACAGAAGGAAAGAGGCTCTGAAAAAGACACTAAAAAACAGGCCTGAACTTCTTGAAAATATAAAATTGTCCGAAGAGGACAAAGAAATATTAAAAGAGATCAGGGAAGGAGAAAGCTGAAATGGAACAGATAAAAGACGTTGTTGAAAAACAATATAAAAAAAAGGGACGGGATATTTCAAAAATATCCGTGGGAAGTACGGTAAGAGTAAATACCAGGATAACAGAAGGAAATAAAGAAAGAATACAGGCTTTTGAAGGCGTTGTGATAGCAAAAAAAGGGCATGGACTCGGTGCGATGTTTACCGTGAGGAAAATTTCTTTTGGCGCAATTGGCGTTGAAAGAGCATGGCCGATTAATTCTCCGATGATCCAGAGCATTCAGGTTCTTAAGAAAGGCAGCGCGCAGAGGGCCAAACTTTATTATCTGAGGGACGCGTTCGGAAGAAAAGCAAGAAAAGAGATAATGAGGTTTGATAAAGAAATATCAAAAGATGAACTGAAAAAACTTAATGAAGAAATAGAAGCGGAAGAAAAAGCGGAAAAGGAAACCGCCGAAACAGCGCCTGCGGAGGAAAAAGCACCCGAAACAGCTCCGGAAAAAGAAACTAAAGCGCCGGCAGAAGAAAAAAAAGAAGAGCCTAAAACCGATAAAAAATAAAAAACCGGTTTTCCGGTATGTTTTGAGTTTGAGAAATTTTTAATTTTCTTAAACTCCCGGTAAAAACCGGTATTTCCCTTAAGATATTTGCAGTGAATAAAGGCTGCGGCCGCGGGCTTGGCCGCTCCTGCGCAAAAAAACACCCCCAAACCGTAAACATAATGGTCTTGTCTTTTTGTTTTTGCAGGGACAGGCTCCTGTGCTTGTCCGAGGTTTTTAAAAATTCAAACGTCCGGAACACGACAGGGCGTGTTCCCTGCGCAAAAAACACACCCAAACCGCAAACATAATTGTCTTGTTTTTTTTGTTTTCGCAGGGACAGGCCCCTGTGCTTGTCCGGGTTTTTAAATTCAAACGTCCGGAACACGACAGGGCGTGTTCCCTGCGCAAAAAAACACCCCCAAACCGCAAACATAATTGTCTTGTTTTTTGTTTTCGCAGGGACAAGCCCCTGTGCTTGTCCGCGGTTTTTAAATTCAAACGTCCGGAACACGGCAGGGCGTGTTCCCGGCGCGGAAATCTCTTTGCGAAAGGGCGGTAAACATAATTAAAATATATTATATTGAGATATCTGAGATATGGTAAGATAAAAACAGATTTAAAGTAATCCTTTTTAATGTTTTGAGACGTCAAATAATCAAAAGAAAAAGGAGGCTTCATATGAAAAAAATGTTTAAAACGGCGGTGTTTTTGTTATCCGCGGCGGCTGTGTTTTCGGGATGTACGGTTATTGTTAATGAAAGGCCTTCCGGCGGGATCCAAAGTTATACACCTTCCATGAAACCGGGGGTATCAAACAGCGCCGCGCCGGCGGAAAAAGTAAAGAACACACCGGTTTATGTAACTTTGAGAATAGACGGTGATTCATATAACTTTTACAGGGACGGACGGAGAATAGCGGTATGGAATTTTCTTGCGGGCGGAAAGACAGTGAAAAAAGGCGAAAAAATAGACGGTATAGTACTTATCCATCTTCCTTACGGGAAACAGAAAAGAGTTTTCTTTGACAATAATAAAAGGCACGGCACTCATTATGAATTTTATAAGAATGGAAAAATGAAAGCGAAAATTAATTTTGACATGGGTATGCGCAGCGGGGTGTATGAAGAGTATTATAAGAACGGCGGGATAAAGCTCAGGGCGCTTTATAAAAACAATGTTAAAACAGGATGGCAGATTCTTTACTGGAAAAACGGAAAAGTGCGGGAGAAAACCGCTTATATGAACGGCAGGAGACACGGCTATCACAGGGTTTATAACAGTAAAGGGAGCCCGGTGCGTGAGGTTCTGTATAAAAAAGATAAAAAACAGACAAAAGGGGATTTTGCCGGGGCTGTTGCCGACAGGATAAACGCGGAAACAGAAAAAGAGGAAAAGACAGCTGTACGGGGTATAAACAAAAAACTGATGCAGGGTATGAAAAAAATAATTAAACGGCACGAAGAAAAAGAGAGGGGTCAAAAGGAAAAAGAGATGAAAAATCACGAAAAAAATAAAAAAGGCGATTCTGCTGAAGACAAAAATGACAGCGTTGGCAAAAAAACAAATACAAAAGAAAAAGCAGAAAAAAAAGAGAAAGAGGTCAAAGGCAAAGCATTCGGCCTTGAGAAAAAAGAAGAAAACACATCCGGAGATAAAAAGGGGAAAGTAAAAGAAGACACAGATGAAGCCGAAGGCGGATCCGAAGGCAAAGGGCAGGGTTTTAAGAAAAAAGAAGAAGACGCATCTAAGAATAAAGAAAAAACAATAAAGGAAGAGTACGGAAAAAAAGAAAAAGGACAAGGAAAAAGCAATTCCGGCAAAGGCGGCAAAGACAAGGGCGAAAACGAAGACGAAGATGAAGAAAATGACGAAGACGATGAAAATGATAAAAATGGAAAAGAAAATAAAGGCAAAGCAAAAGGACGTGATAAATAATATAAGACAGCGCAGGGAACACGCCCTGCTGTGTTCCGCGCCTTTTGAATTTTTAAACTCTCGGACAAGCACAGGGGCTTGTCCCTGCGAAAACAAAAAGCAAACCTGCCGTGTTTGCGGGTATTCCGGGGGATGATCTTATTTTCTTCTGTTTACCCGGCGGTCCCCTTTTATTATTTTCAGGTCAAATACGGGAACTATGCCTTTTTCCGCGGCTTTTTGTATTTTTAATACTTCTTCTTCGGTGAGCTCCATGACAGCTTTGAATGAAACTCCTCTGTGAAAGTCTCCGTCAAACAGCCATGGCTCGTCTTTTGTGCCGAAAACACTTTTTCCGTCTTTTTGCCAGGACACGAAACAAAGATCAACTTTGTTTTTTTTCATTTTGTCGGCGGGTTCAAGTTCGCGTCCGTCAAAATTGTAGATTTCGCCATTGATTTTAACCCTGAAAATACCCAGATAAATGTCCTCTATAACGCCTTCTTTCCCCAGAAGCTTTTGGGATCTTGTCTTTTTACCGTCAGTTTTGAAGTGATCCAGATTAGAGACTTTTACCCTGTGTCCTTCTTTCATTTTTACACCCCCGTATATAGCATATTGCCGCTATACAAAGTATACACCCGGATTCTGATTTGTCAAAGAGGAATAGGGATGAGGGGCAGAACAAGGATAGTTCAAAGTTCAAAGTTCAAGGTTCAAGGTTCAAGGTTCAAAACAAACAACAAA
>CAYTNY010000120.1:0-4901 GCA_964439215.1 uncultured Spirochaetia bacterium | reverse complement strand
TCAAGGTTCAAAGTTCAAAGTTCAAAGTTCAAGGTTCAAAGTTCAAAGTTCAAAGCGAAAACAAAAACTAAAACTTACTGCTTAAAATTTTATTTTTCTGTTTTTCAAGTATCTTTTTTTTGAACTGTCTTATCTTTGAACTTTGAACTGTTTTCTTTGAACTTTGAACTGTTTTCTTTGAACTTTGAACTGTTTTCTTTGAACGTGGAAAAAAGTCCATTAAAAACGGATAAAAACAGTCAAAAATCATTTAAAAATAGTATATGTTTAGTGTAAGCTTTACAAGGAGGTGCTTTATGTATGACTATCAGGAGGTGATCGGGAAAAAAGTCTTTTTGAGCAGGGAAGGAAAGGAAGCCGGTGTTGTAAAGGATGTTCTTGTTTCCGGAAAGGGACATGAGGTGAAGGGGTTTATTGTAAGAGAAAAAAAAGATGTGTATCTGCCTTATGAAAATGTGAACAGCTTGAATAATGATGTGATGACCGCCTCGGAGGGGTTTGATAAAAAACCGGAAGACGGTTTTATGGAAGGAAGCGGGTTTAAAGGGCTTAAAGTGGTTACTGAAAAAGGGAGAGAACTGGGAAACATAGTAACTTTTTATTTTGATTCCGGCGGGCATATTACGCATTATGAAGTTTCAGGCGGTGTTTTTAAGGATATAGCGGAAGGCCGCGGGCTTATGCCCGGTGCGGGAATAAAATCACACGGCCCGGATGCTGTTATTGTTAAAAAAGAAACAGAAGAAATTGTAAATCAAATGAAAGCAGGCGGCGCGGGTGCGGCATTAAGGCTTAAGGAATTCCTTAAGGGTATGACAAACCATTTTGGGGCAGGCGGCACCGGCGGAGGCGGGGAAAAAGACTCCCGGAAAAAACAGTAATGGCTGAGAAAACAGAAAGATAAGCGGGGCGGTAAATGAAATCAAAAAAGCGCGGCAGCACTGATTGAGAGGGACAAAAGGAAGAAAATCCCGGAAAATTTCTGTTTTGGGGCCGCTTGACTTAATCAGTTAGATATGAAAAAATAAAATAATTAAAAAAATGAAGGATGTGAAAAATGGCTTTTAATATACTTTTGGTGGATGATGATCCGGTTTTCAGGAAGGAGTTTTCTGAGGCTTTTGAGGAATACGGCATTATTGAGGCGCCGGACGGAGAGACGGCAAAACGGATGCTGATGGAGCCGAATGAGATAGAAATAGTGCTGCTGGATGAGATGATGCCTGATTCCCGGGGGACGGATCTGTTAAAGCATATAAAATCAAAGCATCCGAGCCTTAAAGTGGTTATACTTACGGGTTTCAGCTCCAAGGATGTTGCGCTGGACGCTTTAAGAGGAAAGGCAGACGAGTATATCGAAAAACCCGTGGATATAAAACACACAGGAGAGATCATATCATCGCTTCTCCGCAGGCAGATGGAAGAAAGCCAGGAGAGCCCGCATGATATCGCAGGGAAAGTGGAAAGAGTAAAAAGAATCATGGCGAAAAATTTTGACAAGAAGATTTCCCTGGCTGGCATGGCGGATTTTGTCGCGATCAGCCCGAAGTATCTGAGCAGGGTTTTTGAAGAGGTTGAGGGCATTGGCTTCAGTGATTATAAATTGAAAATAAAAACAGATGAAGCCAAAAAACTGCTGATGAAAGGATATACCGTAGAGCAGGTTTCGGATGAACTCGGGTACAGGAATCCCGAATCTTTTATAAGAATCTTCAAGAAAATCACGGGAAAAACACCCAGCAGGTTCAGAAGCATGAAAAAAACAAAAAAAACGAAGAACCGGAAAAAAGGAAGGATAAGAAAAGTTGCATCCTGAGAAAATAACCGCGGGGGATATCGGGAATGAATTATTTGCCGGGTCCATGGATGGAATAATTGTGTTTGGGGAAAATTTGCGGATACTTTTCTGGAATCCCGTTATGACAAAAATAACAAAAATAAACGAAAAAGACGCCGCGGGCAGAAAAATCACGGATATTTTTCCGGAGTTTAAAAGGAAAGAGGAGATTGAATCTTTTAAAAAGGCTGTTGAAGGAGCGGAAACCCGGCTTGCCGGCAGAAAATTTTCCGTTAAATCTACGGGAGCGCCGGTTTTTTTTGATGCCGTGATATTTCCGGCGAAAAAAAGAAAAAACGGCATAATGATTATGCGCGATACGACATTGATCCGGGAAAAAGAAACAGAGCAGGAGGACGCGCTGGAAAAGATATCAAACCTTACGATGAATCTTCAGAATCATATAGACAAACTGGCCGCGGTATTTAAGTGCACGGCTGTTCCTGTTTTGATTTATAACAGAAAAAAATATGTGGTAAGCGCCAATGACGAAGCAATAAGCGCATATGGATTTAATCCCGCGGGCATGTCTCAGGAGACAATAACAGAAAAAATCTTTACGGACCCGTCCACGGGCAAAAAAACGAATTGCGGCAATATTCCTTTATCGGCTGTTTTCAGAGGAAAAACAATAAAAGACAGGCAGTGTTATATGTTTAACAAGGACGGAGAAAAAAGATTTATAAGCATAAATGCCGCTCCGCTTCACTTTGGGAAAAAGATAGACGGCGCAGTGGCTGCCTGGAACGATATAACGTCCAAAAAAAAGGCGGAGGAAACGCGGGAAAGTCTGATGCGGCAGATTGAAAGAGTCTATTTTGAAAACAAAAGAAGAGCCGAAGAACTGGAAATCGTCATCTCTTCCATAAAAGAACCGCTGCTTGTTTATGACTCGGATGATGTTGTTTATAAATCAAATAAAGCAGCCGAGGAATTTTACGGTTCCCCGGTAGAGGGAATGCGGGAAAGCGAGCTTCTGAAAAAGATCCGGTTTAATTGCGCGGGCAGGACCGGCGCCGGAAAAGAAGCGAAGTATATCTGCGAGGCTGATGCGCCCGGCGGAAAAAAAAGCATTGAAGTTACGTCTGCCGCAATCAGAATAAATAAAAAGAAGACAGGAACTATCGTGCTGTATCACGATGTTACGGATCTGAAAAACAGGGAAAAGGACCTGGTGAACGGCCAGAATCAATTAAAAGAAAAAGTGCATAAAAGCAGGGAAGAACTTGAAAAACTTAACGAAGTTCTCAGAAAAAAAGCCGAAGAGCATAAAAAGGTAAGCAGGCTGTGGGAGAAGATATTTTCCAGCACCAATCTACTGATGGTGTATCTTGACAGAGATTTTAATTTTATGCGCGTGAACAGGACGTATGCCGAGGCGGAAGGCAAAAACGTTTCGTTTTTTAAAGGCAGAAATTATTTTGATCTTTATCCCGGCGGTGAATACAGGGATGTTTTTATTAAAGTGAGGGAGACAGGCAGGCCGTATTTCGCGTTTACGAAGCAGTTCGGGCCTGCCCGCAGGAATGGGAAAGAAAAAAGTTATTGGGACTGGAGCCTGCACCCTATCCGGGGGGCGGGCGGAAAACCGGACGGTTTTATACTTGTATTTATTGATATTACCAAGAGAATAGAAGCCGAACAGCAGCTGGAAAGAGTAAAAGAAAAGATGGAAAGATCAAAGAGACTGTCTGATATGGGCGCGCTTTCGGCCAATATAGCGCACGAATTGAGAAATCCGCTCGGAGTGATTAAAACCGCGGTTTTTAATATTAAAAGAAAAATAAAAGATCCGTCAATTGACGGGAACATAAATAATATAGAAAAGAAAATTGATGAGTCCACCCGGATAATAAATAACCTTCTTAATTTCGCGAGAGTAAGCAGGCCCATGCCGGAAAAAATAAAAATTTATGACTTTATAAACGAGATTGTTGAGGAAACAAAAAGATGTTTTCCGGATAAAAATATCAGGTTTGATATGAAAATATCTTCTCTTAAAAACAGGCGGGTGGAGGCGGATCCGTATCAGATAAGGGAAGCGTTCAGAAATCTTCTGAACAATGCCGTGCAGGCGGTTGAAGGGGGCGGCGGACAGGTTATTGTTGTCTCGAAAATAACAAAACACGGAATATTTGAATTTAAAGTGGAGGATAACGGTCCGGGAATCGAAGAACACCTGCAGGAAAAGGTTTTGGAGCCTTTTTACACAACCAATTCCAAGGGCACCGGGCTGGGGCTGGCTATATGCGAGGAAGTCGCAAGACTTCATAAGGGCAGGGTCAAACTTAAACGGCGCGCAGAATCAGGAACTGCCGCGGTTATATATTTTCCGGCAAAGGCGGGATAAAATGAAAAAGATGCTTCTTATTGATGATGATAAAGAATGGTGCGAAGAAATTGAGGATGCTTTAAACAGCGCCGGTATTGCCGTAAAATCGGTATATGACGGTGCGGCAGGCAGAAAAGAAGCGGAAAAAAATCTGTATGATATAATGCTTATAGACCTTAAGATACCGGGCATAAACGGCTTTGAACTGATAAAAATGCTGAGAAGGGAAAATGTTTCCGCGCGGATAGGGTGTGTGACAGGGAGTCTTCTGGGAAAAGACATTCCGGGGGAAAGATTTATAAGCGAAAATCAGGAAAAAGAACTTTATGATATGACGGATAAGGTTTTTCAGAAACCGGTTGACATTGAGGAGCTTATCCGATTTGTCAGATCCTGACGGCAATCCGGCGTTTTTTTCTGAACGCGTCTTCGCTGAAAAATCCGGAGATGAACCATAAAATGAATTGCAGCGCCAAAAACATCCGGAAATACATTAAAATACAACTCTCTCTCTAATTCTTTTTCGGTGTTTTTCGGATTATATTTAAAGTAAATACCGGCAAAGCATGCAGGTATTTATCCTTTGCTCCGAGGTAGAGGGAATTAGTATACCCTCCACCTCTATGGGGGAGGATAGAGTATGTTGCAGGCGGTATTATGCCTGTTACATACTCTTGGAGAGGGTTAAGCAGCGGCTGAACACTTAAGAATATACTTCAATGCCCAAACAGG
>CAYTNY010000119.1:0-4951 GCA_964439215.1 uncultured Spirochaetia bacterium | reverse complement strand
AAAGACTGCCTGTAACATACTCTATCCTCCCCCATAGAGGTGGAGGGTATACTAATTCCCTCTCCTTCGACGAGCAAAGGATGAATGCTTGCATGCTTTGCCGGTACTTACTTTAAATATAATCAAAAAAATACCGGAAAAGAATTAAAGAGAGTTGTATTTCGATGTATTTCCGGATGTTTCAGGTATTGCAATTCATTTTACATTTCAGCGACTTATTAACCGCATTTTCACCGCCGCCTTTTTCCGCACAGAACCATCCAGTCCCACGGCAGCGGCTCCCCCATCCAGGAAGGCGGAGATTCAAACTCTGTCTCCCATGAATATTCAATTTTTTCTATCTTTTTTACTTTGAAATTGTATTTCGGGAAATAGTGTTCAATTTCCTCTTTAAGATAATGTTTGGTTGTAATACCGTCTATTTTTATGAGCCCGTCGGAAACAGACGCTTCTTCCGATTCATGCTCCGCTTTCATTCCTTTCCGGATCGCCTCATTCTGCCCGAGTCCTTCCGCAAGATTCCACTCAAAAAGCATATAATTTGAATATAACGCTGATTCCGCCGACGGCAGGACGAAAAGTATGTTCCCTTTTTCTTCAAGCAGCATATTTATGTTTTTCAGCATCCTGCTTCTCGTCTCATAACACTTTGTTATAAGAACATTTGCGCACACCGCAAAATCCGCCTTCGGGATATCAGAAACATCCGCTGAAAGGTCTTTTACTCCGTAGAACACATTTTTCATCCGGCTGTTGTTTTTTTCGGCTTTTGCTATAAGTTCGCCGGATATATCATAGGAATATACTTTCCCAAAACCCGCGGAAAGCATTTTTGAATAAATACCGATGCCGCACCCTAAATCCAGCGCATTTCTTTTCTTTGAACCGAACTTTTTTATATGCTTTCTTATTATACCTTTCTTGTCTTCGCCGTAAGAAGAAAATATTTCTTTCTCATATCTTTCGGCTTTTCCGTCCCAGTACCTTTTATCCAAAACAGTGTCCTTTGTTTTCAAATAAGAAATTTTGCAACCTGTATAATAACCGCCAGAAGCAGCGATAAAAATCCAAATAAAAACAATGCGCTGTGATTTTCCTTAAGCTGCGAAAAACTATAGCGAAACCTGGAATTAAGTATCTTATCAAGAAAAACCGGCAAAAACAGCATTATCCCCCCGCCTGCCAGCATAAACGCCCCCCACATTTTGAATATATTTATCTGAAGAACCGCGGGTATAAGCGGCATAAGCGGAAATATAACCGCTCCTGAAAGCACGCCAAACAATATCACGGATAGCGGAACAATTCCCAGAATGTAGATTTTAGTAAGCGTTTTTTTATTTTCCTTCTTCGCTTGTATAATATCCGTTGATATTGCGTTGCCTGAAAGAACTTTATACTGTTTAAGAAACATATGAGTGGCCCATACTTCAAACTTCAGTATCGGCCCGGATATCTCCGACAGCAGATAAACGGAATACGCCCAAAGCCACAGGCCCATCCATAGATAATCCCTGTTTAATAAAGCGGAATGAACAAACACGGCGGTAATAAGAGATATTATTAAAAGCATCACAACTTCAGCCTGCGTAAGATATACGGAAATACGCTGGCAGAACCTGTAAAATACATACTGCCCCATTATATTCTCTATCTCTGCTCTCTGTTTTTTCAGGCCCCTTGTCATCATGCTTTCATCCTCAAATTCTTCTGTTCCGTCGGACACTTCCCTTATCCTGTCATTTATTCTGTCGTGATATCCCCAAAACCCCTCTTTGACCTGAAAAAACATTCCGTTAAGCAGACTCCTTATCATCAAAAAAAACGACCACACAAGAAAAAAATAAACAGACACCGCATCTCCCGGCCTTCAGATGGTTTATTCCCCGCAGGGAACATCATAAAGCCCTCTGATATATTTTTTTATTTTAATACGCTCGTCCCTTTCCATTTCTCCCGTATAATACACCGCAATGGCAAGCTTTCCCGTTTCACGGCACGCCTTTACCCAGTCAACCTGTCTTTCGTGATTTATAGCGGCGCTTCTTACATCATCCGATTCATCAACATCCACAACATAAAATTTTCCTGTCTCCCTTATATCCCTGCACAGTACCGCAAAAATACCTTTCTTCATATATAAAAATCTCGCGCCGTCCAGCGGCCCCAAAAAACTGTACTTTCCCAGATTAATAGACTCCACTTTTCACCTCCGGGCGCAAACCCGCATTATCACTTCCGGTTTTTAACGGTTTTTTGATATTTTCATCTTAATAAAATCACCCATGCTCCTGTCCACATTATTTATATGCTCCCCGAACCATTCGTATATTTCCCGGCATAACCGGGCCCTCTGCCCGTCATCTGTTTCCCGGGCATTCATAATCTCAATCATTTCATCAATCCTTTCCAGGAACAAAACATGATTCTGCCTGTGTTCTTTATATTTCGGATACGCCGTCTGCAGCATATACATTTCTTCTGTCTTAAAATGTTCCTGCGCATATATTTTCAGAAAAGAAACAGTTTCAGCGGCTTTTTCGCGGGACTCCCCGGAAATTTCCCGGATTATTTCCATTATCTTTCTATGCTGGACATCTATCTCGCCTATGCCCACTGATAATTCCGGTTTCCATTCAAATTCCTCCGGCATATATCTTTCTCCTTTCCTTTTACCTTGAAATTTTCCGCGCCTCATCATCTATCAGCCTGTAAAACTTCTTTCCGAAAACATGCTCTATCACTCTTTTTTCCGCTTCATAAAAACGCGGCCCCTGTTTATCCGGATTATTCACACAATCAAATTTAACTTCCGATTTTGTCATTCTGAATATTTCTTTTGTATCCATACAGTAAACCGTAAGCAGATAGCGGTCTTTTGCGTACTTCAAAAAAGCCATCGGCCACATATAACACCATACGGGCTTATACGCGAGAGAATTAAGTTTTTTCTGTCTGCACAGGTGTTCAATAACACAAAGTATTCTGCCATGCGGATCATGGAACGAAAAATAACAAGAGCCCTTATTATTTTTCTTTATCGTATGAGACATGCCTTCGTAGCTTTCATCCGGCGTAAAACCTTTTTCAGGGCGGAAAGAGGGAGGCATTATCTCTGCTGCTTCTTTTCTGTATTTTTTCATAAGTTTCATTATGTTTTTTGTTTCTTCCGGCGTCGTCATAACTCCGTGGTCAGAACAGCAGGAATCATCTTTCTTTCTGCAGTTCTTCTTATTTATGCATCTTAAAGGCTCGCATGCAAATCTTCTTTTAATTATATTTCTCATATCTATATCCACATCGCCCGCGCGAAAAAGTTCACCCCTGTCCTCAAGCTCTTTCACAAATCTCAATGCCGCTTTTTTATTGCCGTCATCTATAAAGTTCACCATTTTTTCTTCATCAATCTTCAAAACAATCCTCCGCTATTTTTTATTGAATTTCACCGCGGTTCTGAATTTTTCATGGGGTATGGGTGAAGATGTTATTCCCGAAACCCTGTATATCCCCTCAGAATCTTTTCTCAGAATGATCCGGCTGTATATTATGCCTTTTTCCGCCATATGCCTGTAATAAAGCTGTATATCCAAATCCCGCGGATCCAGGACATAGAAATCAGCTTTAAAACCCTCTGCCGGCCCGAATTTGCTCCGCATTTTATCGGCCAATTTTATCAAATATGTTTTATCATAAGTTTTCAGAAATTCATCATTTGTCATGGAAAGAGCTTCTTCGGCATCTTCATTAATATAAAGTTCTTTCAGAAACTCATTTGCCCTGTCTCTGGCTTTAGCCGGCGAGTGAGGGCTGAACATACACCCGCCTGCGGTAAATATAATTATAACCGGACATAAAATTATTGTTTTTCTCATTTCCCGGCCCATATATCATTCAGCATATCTTTATTTTCACCGCCGGCCAGCCAGACCCTGTTCACATGTACACCTGCCGCATGATTTTTTCTCGGCGGAAACGGAGCCTTGGCCGAGGCCGTTACCCAGTCGTAGCCGTTTACCGACCAGAATATATCATTATAATATTCTCCGTCATTACCCTGTCCGCCTGTTATCCACATACGCTCCTTAAACACATATGCTGAATGCCCCGACCTTGGTTTAAAAGCCGCGGACGCGGTCAGGACATTCCAGTCAACTCCGTTTTCCGATATATATATTTTGTTTGTTTTTTGTCCGCCGTTATCCCCGCCTATAATATATGCATTGCCTCGGAAAACAAGAACACTATGTCCGGTAAGCCCGGGATTTTCCTTTTTTGATTTCTTTTTACTCCATTTTCCGTAAGAATTCATATGCCAGACATCATTCAGTATCCCTTTTTCCCCGGTTCCGCCGTGTATGTATACGCTGTTCTTATACGCAAACATCACATGTCCCGCCCGGCCCGGAAAACCACCCGGCTTGGCTGTCCACGACAATCCATTCGCGGTAGAAAAAACCTTGTCGGAATAAAGCGGTTTCTTTTCTTTCACCGTCATTCCGCCGCTCAAGTAAAGTTTTTCTTTCCAGACCGCTCCGGCATGTCCTTTGCCCGGGATAATCTTAATATCAGTTTTTGCCGGAATCCAGGCGGCTCCGGTCACTGTATAAAATACTTTATCATTAAACCCTTTTTCAAGGGCGCCTCCGGTTATATACATTGAATCCTTAAAAACCGTGAGTTCATGCCCTGTAAGTTTTGGTATCCCGCGTTCATCCAGTTCCATTTTTTCCCAATCATCGGTATCCGGAGCCGCAGTTGCCTTCGGAGCGACCGCAGACGCCGATGTCGGTCCGGGCATGGAAGTTCCTCCGCCCCCGGAACAGGAAACTCCGGCAATTACAGCCAGAACAACGAGCCAAACATAAATTTTATCCATCATCCACCTTATTTATTAAAATTGTAATTTATTATATATGGGAGAATAGTATTTGTAAAGAGAGATGTGGCCGGA
>CAYTNY010000118.1:0-5643 GCA_964439215.1 uncultured Spirochaetia bacterium | reverse complement strand
CGTTTAAAATGTATTCGCGTTCCGGGAGGGCACATGGGCCCTCCCCTACAAAAAAGAGGTGGAAGGTATACTAATTCCCTCTACATCGCCGAGCAAAGGATGAATGCTTGCATGCTTTGCCGGTATTTACTTTAAATATAATCAAAAAATACCGAAAAAGAATTAGAGAGAGAGAGTTGTATTTCGATGTGTTTCCGGATGATTTAGCTGTTGCAATTCATTTTACAATTCAGCCTTTAAACTGCTCCGCCATCAGCAAGATATTAGACGGATAAAGTTTTTACTTCTGCGGAGCCGTTGGTGAATGTTTTATGTGCAGTCAGGCACAGGATGGAAATTTAGGGTTGCGGCGGGGCGGAGATTGACGTATTATAAATAACTGTATGAAATTCCGGAATATAAAAATTTAATTATACCAGAGGGGTGGTTTTATGATGAAAAGACTGATGTTATTGTATACGGCGTTATTAATGGCTGTTTTTTATTTGTCCTGCGGTTATTCCGATTATGTACATCTGGATTATACGGTACATCCCGGGGCAATAAGCGCTCCGCAGGACGCCGGAGCTATGTTTGTTGCCTCAACTTCCGCGTACCGCAGGGCCGAAGGAGCGGCAAGATTTCCTGACGGAGGAACTCCGGATTATCTTTTGAAAAAAACCGCGCTTTATAGTTTTGATTTTTCATCGGGGGAATTAAATGAACTGGCGGATTTTTCGGATCTGGCCCGAATAACGGGTGTTTCGCCCGGCAGGTGGGACAGCCGGATCGCATATGAAGGCCAAACTGCTTATTACAGCGTAAAACCTGCCGGCGGATGGGACGCTTACGGAAAAACAGGCGGTGATAAACAGGCGGATATTGAAAAACTCAAAGAAAAATACAATAAACATTATGCTGTTGATATCCTCACAAAAGAAAAAAACGCTGTACCTCCGGAAAAAGCCGAACCGCTGTATAAAAAAACAAAAGAGATATCTCTGATCGAATTAAATCAGCGGATAGAAGATGTCCCGATGAAGGAGTGGGGATTTGTTTTAGAGAAGATATATCCTAAACCGGAAGAAAAATACATAGATGAAACAATATATTTAAAGAACAGCTCAAAAAACACAAGACGCGCGGTTATAGAGCAGATGATATCAAAAAAGAGCCGGGATGAAATAAAAGAACTTCTTGAAAAAATGGATGAGCATAAAAATAAACTTGAAGGGCTGAAGAAAACCGAATATGAGATCTATTCAAAAGACACTTATGAAAACATAAAAAGTCTGGTAAAAGAAAGCTGCGAAGAGCTTGCTGAAACCGCAAAAGAATATCTGCAGGCCGAAGAATACGTCAAAGCCGATGCCGCATACCGGCGCGCCATTGACTGCGATCCTGAAAACCCGGCGCTCTGGAACGCTTTCGGGGAAGCCAACTATAAAGCGGGGCGCATACATTCCGCGGATGCGGGTTTCACAAGGGCTGTTGAACTTGATCCGCAATACGCTCCCGCGTGGCGCAATCTCTGTGTTATGGCCGTTGACAACGAACTTTATGACGATGCCCTGAAATATATTCAAAAGGCCGTTGAAATAGATGAAGATGACAGGGAAACGCAGAAACTTTTTAATAAATTGAAATATGAACTGGGCATGGTAACGGAAATGGATCCATAATGAAAAATGTTTCCCGGTTTTATTTTAAGCCCTGCTGTTTATCAGGCGGGAGCGGGTTTTAACACCGCATATATTGTCCGGGGCGCGGCTGTTTTACCGGATATTTACGGAATATTATCTGTGCGGGAAACTGGACGCGGACATAAAAAGCGGGTATAATATCCATTAATTAACCGGTTTAAAATTTTAAAAATGCGGGGTGCGGTATGATGAATATAAAGGATAAGTTTTTTCCCGAACATTGTGAATTCTGCAGTTTCTGGCGCAGAATGAGTGCTTTTATTATTGATATGCTGTTATTGTTTATAGTGGGATTTATTCTGGGGCTTGTTTTTGAAAAACAGCTTGTGGTTTTGGGGCCGTGGGGCAGAGTTCTGGGATTTATAATAAGTATTTTTTACTTTGGGATCATGGACAGTTCAATAGCCGGCGGCCAAACCATAGGCAAGAAGCTTATGAAAATCAAAGTGGTGAATATTTTAGGAGAAACGGTAAATGTCATAAGGTGTTTCTTCAGAGCGGGTATTATTCTGGTGCCGTTTTTTCTTTACGGAATCATGCTCCCCCCGTCGGCATTTTCTTCCTCGGCGACCCTTATTATAACTTTTATGTTTCTGGGCATGCTTGTGGGACTCGCGTATTTTTATGTTTTTAATACCAGAACACGCCAGTCTTTTCACGATATAGCATCGGGAACCTATGTTGTCAGGGAATCTTTGCAGGGCGCCGTGGCAAAAAGCGGGCACGACAGCAGAAGCGTGCCTGTGCTGCATTTCAGTATTTATCTTTTGCTGCTTGCAATGGTTCTGGGGGTAAGTCTTTTTGCTGATTACGCTTCAAAAAAACCTTTTATTGACAGGAATGTTTCTTATCAGAATGTTATAAAAACAAATGTTAATATTACTGATTACACCGATGTATATTATTCAACAATTATGACAGGCGAGGGGACGGGCCCCGAATCCGGCAATAAAGCGGTATATCTTGAATGTATGGTCTATATTTTTGACAGGTCGTTTGCCGGTGAAGAAAACGCGAAAAAGATAGCTGATGTTATAATAGATAATTACATGGGCATGCCGGCCCTTAATTATATTGAAGTGGTCTTTATGTACGGGTATGATATAGGCATTGCCTCCGGCTGGGACGCGGAAGGCTATCAGTTCACGATGAAATAAAAAACTGTCTGCGCCCGAATATGCTGCCGCCCGAAAGAACAGGAAAAAATATCCCCAAGGCATTTTTATGATCCTGCGCCGCCTGAAAGCAGGCGCGGCCGGTTTGGGCCGGATGCCGGTGATTTGAAGAAAAATATATGACTATTATCCCAATGAGAAAAGAGGCTGTTATGGAGCAGGAAATTTTAAATAAAAAATGCGGGCTTGTTTTGAGCATAGGTGCGGCAAAAGGCCTGGCGCACATAGGAGTGATAAAATCTTTAACAGCCGCGGGTATTAAGTTTCATAATATTACAGGCTCAAGCATGGGGGCGCTTGTAGGGGCCTGTTTTGCGGCGCACGGGAATATAAAAACAGCGGAGAAGAAAATACTTGATATAGATTTGCTGCAGCTGGCAGGGCTTATTGACCCAAAGTTCAAAATGCTGTCCAAGGGTCTTATTTCCGGAGAAAAAGTAAAAGAACTGCTGAAACAGCTTATAGGGGACATTGAATTTAAAGATTTAAAGATACCGTTGACCGTGGTCGCGGCAGATATAAACACAGCGGAGGAAGTTGTTTTTGACACCGGCTCCGTGGTTGACGCTGTCAGGGCCAGTATATCAATGCCGGGTATTTTTGTACCCGTGGCATATAAAGACAGCTACCTTATTGACGGAGCAAGCGTAAATCCGCTGCCCGTGGATAAAGCGAAAGAAAAAGGGGCGGATTATATAATCGTCAGCAATATTGTGCCGTCGTCCATAAATTACAGGCGTAATATACAGAAAATAAAACTGGCAAGAGAAAATGCGGTGAAAAAATTTTTCAGGCGGCTGCTGCCGGAAAAAAATAACGTAAATGATGAAATGCCGGATATGTTCACGGTTCTTATGCAGGCCATACACATAATGGAATCCGGAATCATAAAAGCCGGGGGCCTGCTTAAAGAAGCGGATCTCATTATTACTCCGGATGTCGGAGAAACAGAGGATCTGGATTTCACGATAATAAGAGAAACGATTGAAAAAGGCAGCGCCGCGGCGGAAAAGGAACTTGAAAAAACAGGTCTGACAGCAGTTAAATAACTATAAAGCACCGGAGGATATTTATGGAAAAGAGTCAGGAAAAAATAATAACCATGTGCCTTGTGATTATCACAATGGTTGCCATTGCGTTTGCGCTGTACTGGCTCAGGCCCGTTCTTGTGCCTTTTGTTCTTGCGATGTTTTTCTTTTTTATCTTTCAGGAGATGATAGACCTCCAGTGCAGGTACCTGAAAATGCCGCGCCCGGCAGCCGTGGCCTCTACGGTCCTGATTAATATGCTTTTTCTTGCGCTGGTTGTATTTTTGGTATATTCTTCGGCGGGGCAGATGGCATCCAATATGAATGCTTATCAGGCGAAGATAAAAGAATTTCTGGGAGGCACTGCCGCGGGCGTGCTTCAGGAAAGATGGAACATTGATGTGCAGAATATGATCCGGCAGTGGATAGACGGAATAGGGGAACAGGCGGCAAAACTCATAGGCGCCACGGCAAATGCGGTCCTGGGGCTTGTATCCCAGGGTATTATTGTTCTGGTATTTTTTCTGTTTCTTCTGCTTGACAGTTCAAAAAAGAAGAGGGCATCGGCTCTGATATGGAGAAAGAGCGAGGAAAAGATAAAAAAGTATATTATGTCAAAATTCTTTATCTCCGCGATACAGGGTATTATTATCGGAGGGGTATTTACATTTTTCGGGATAGATATGGCATTGATGTTCGGTTTTTTCGCTTTTGTTCTTAATTTTATACCCAGTTTCGGTCCGATAATAGCGGCTCTTTTGCCCCTGCCTGTAATACTGGTGACTCCGGAGATTTCGCCTGTTACGGGTTTTTTCGCTTTTGCGGTTCCCGCTGTTATTTTGTTCTCCATAGGCAACTTTGTGGAGCCGAAGGCAATAGGCGATGTTCTGCGCCTGAGACCCGTTACTATACTAATGGCGCTTATATTCTGGGGAATGCTGTGGGGTGTCACGGGAATGTTTCTTGCCGTGCCGCTTACAGCGGTGCTTGTCCTGATACTGGACGGCCTTGAAGTAACCAAACCCGCGGCGGAGTTTCTGTCTGTTGACAGGGATGCGGGGAAACGTGGTTAGCGGAAAATAGAAACAGTGGTTTGTGAGAAACGGAAACGGTGATTTGTGATTTGTGATTTGTGGTTTGTGAGAAACGAAAACATTGAGTTTTGAGTTTTGGGGTTTGAGTTTTGGGAAGAACGGAAAAACAGTGATTTGTGGTTTGTGAAAATCCAAAAACAGAAAAAAGAAAAGGATGGATTTTTGAAGCAGAATATTAAAATAAAAACAGGGGATATAGCGCCTTGCGGGATGAACTGTGCTGTTTGTTACGGGTATCTCAGAGAAAAAAACAGATGCCCGGGGTGCAGAAGTATGGACGGCCCGGTTGATTACTGCAGGAAATGTATCATAAGAAACTGCTTGGAATTAAAAAAAGGCAGAACCGGGTTTTGTTACACCTGCGGAAAATTTCCCTGTAAAAGGCTGAAAAGTCTTGATTACCGTTACAGGAAAAAATACGGAATGAGTATGATCGAAAATCTAAGCGCAATAAAAGAAAACGGGGTAAGGGCATTTGTAAAGGCTGAAAAAAGAGATGGGAATGTAAAAAATGCGGCGCCGCAAGGCCGGGTATGCCTGTTTCCGGGCCTTAGACATCTGCAGGCAAACCGGCGCACAGACAGCTTTGTTCCGGTAATATAAAAATCTGCTGAAATGTAAAATGAATTGCAACACCTGAAACATCCGGAAATACATCGAAATA
>CAYTNY010000117.1:0-5836 GCA_964439215.1 uncultured Spirochaetia bacterium | reverse complement strand
TAAAAACAACCGGGCTTACTGAAGGGGGCGGTAAGTCAAACTTCAGGCCTCCCTGCTTGGTGCCCGGAGCTTAAAATTTGGAACTCTGAACTCTAAACTTGGTTTTCAATGTTTCCGCTATTCCCCAATCCCCATTCCCTTCTCCCTTTTTTGGAACTTACTAACCACTGATCACAAACCACTAACCACACACAACCTTTCCCTGTCGTTTTGAACCTTGAACCGCCTTATCCTTGAACTTTGAACTGCTATCCCCTACTCCATCTTCCCGAACACCTCATCATAAACAACGCTCCAGTTCAGGCGGGAGGCGAATTTGAGGGCGTTGTCCAGGCATTTTTCGTAGAAAACATCATCATCAAGCAGCTTGACGCAGGCATCGGCTATTGAGCTTTTTTCATATCTGCAGGTTATTCCCATCGGCCTTTTTCTGACTTCTTCGGCAATCCACGGTACATCAGTTATAACAAGCGGCAGCCCGCATCCGAGATACTCTTTGGGTTTGGTGGGATCCGCATACCAGGTATAGTTGTTGGAATCATCAATGTACGGCGCAAGCCCTATGCGCTGGTGCGGTATGAATTTAAAGAGTTCATCGTGCTGCATAAGCCCCATAAACTTTACGCATTCTTCCAGTTTCAAAAGCGCGGTCTTTTTCTTCAGTTCATTCTCATACGGCCCTGTTCCTATTATAAGAAGTTCTGCCTCCGGCACTTTTTTTACAATATCCTCCATAGCGTCTATCAAAAGCTGCACTCCCTTGGTTTCGTCCAGCATACTCATAAGAACCATTGTTTTCTTTGAGAGTTTTTCTTCTTTTGTAAACTTATCCACTTTTTCAAGCTCGATACCCACGGGAACCACATAAAAGTTATCCCCTTTGAGCCCGAACTTTTTTATCTTGGCATCCGCCATTCGCTGTGAGAGCGCCCACACATAATCGCTCTTTTCACAGGCTATTTTGTCTATAGTTTCATATATAAAATTAAAAAGCGGGTTTTTAAACCTGCGGTCCATATGGTCAATTATGTAATACGCGGTCCTGTCAACCTTCCCTTTTTTTTTCATCATAATTCCGGCAAGCGCGTTCAGGTTATCTACCCCTATAAACAGGCCTGTCCTGCCTCTTTTTTTCAGAAACTTAAGATTAAACAGCATATCTTTTATCCACTGCAGTATCCGGCTGCCGGAGCGTTTATGGGCCGCTTCAGAAGCTGTTTTTTTTCCGTTCTCATAGAATTCAACCCGGCTGCCTTCAATGCCCGTATATGAAAAAGGATGAGTGATAAATATAAATTTCCCGGCTCTTTCACTGAGATAATTCTTAAGAGCCTGAACAGGGCCGTATACTTCCGTAATATGCCCCGCTTCCACAATATCCGCGTTCTTTAGATCCATATTATTCTCCTTATCTTTATTTTCCGTTTTTTTTCCGGGATATCATATCTCCATTTTTTTCAGCCTTGAAATTCCTGACGCCAGCAGCATGGCCGTAAGCGCCGCTCCGAGAACCGCTATCGCCGCAAAATTCCATATATGATCCCGGAAAATAAATTCATTCCCTTTTGTGAGGCCTGACATATAATACGCCCTTACCGGGCCCGCTTCAAGCACCAGTATCAGGCCCACATACAGCATTGTAATAAACATATAGGTAAGCCCCGCAAAACCGGTAATAAGGTCCTCGGGGTTTTTTATGTTAAAATCCGCAAAAAACGCACCCAGCCCCGCGCCCGCGCCGGAAATAACAAGAGTTGTCATAAAAGCCGAAAAAACCGTCACATAATTTATAAACCCGCCGGATTTCAGTATTAATATGGAAACCCACGCGACAATCTGTCCGATTATCATCACGGGGATCCCGTATATCAGGAACTTATCCATCACATACTTTTCAATAGCAACAGGCGCGGTTTTATATATCCAGAAACCGCGGCCCTCAACACTTATCACCGGCAGCACAAACCTCGCTCCAACCGCCGCCAGAACAAATCCTATAAATCCTATATTCAGAAAATAAATCAGATTGCGCAGGTTAAACACATCCGCCGGAAGTTTATACATGTTAAAAAGATATATTATGATTATTCCCATAAGGAACACGACCTGTATCCACTGCGACGTATCGCGGATAAGATATTTAAAATCTTTTGACAAACCGGAAAAAAATAATTTTTTCGGCGCAAACGAGTACTTTGCGGAAAGCGCGCCTTCCTTTTTTCTGCCCCCTTTTTTTCCATAACCTTCAAAATAAAGATATTTGGCGGCAAAAACAACGCCGGCAAGAACAAGTGCGGCAAAAACAAAGTGAAGTCCGAGTACGGGCAGGGACCCGTATATGCCCTCCGCGGTTGCCTTTGACACAAGTTTTATAAAATGAGTATGCGGCATAAACATATTTTCGGTGCCCTTAAGGTTTTTTATAAAATCCATTATCTGCTCCACACCCGCACCCGTGAGTTTTTCCGGCTGCAGCATTCTGAAATAAACAACAAACGCAACTATAAATATGCCGAATACCGCAATGGCCGTATTTCTTATATTTTCAGCGGGGAAAAACCTTACCAAAACAAGAGTAAGCAGTATGCCTATAGATGCGCTGACAATAAAAAACGGTATATGCGCGGCAACTATAAGAACAAACTCCGCGGGGGAAAGTTTTAAAACAACACTGTATGCCGCGAATATCGGAACGCTCATTATAAATATCATCCAGCAGGCATCCGTGATAACCTTCAAATACCGTACAGAAAACACCGTCTCAACTTTCACGGGGGCGCTGAACAGAAAATCCATATCCCTGCTCAGATACATAACCGGTATGGCTGAAACAACAGCTGACAGAACCATCAAAACAGAAAAAGTAAGATAAAAAGTATATAAAAGATTTCTGACCAAAAGCGGCCCCGCAATCGCGACAGAATAAAAATGCCTGAAAATCCAGTAAAAAAGGCCGAAAACAAAAGGCAGAAACAACGCGGCAAGCGCCAGCATAAGAACAAGTTTCATTATCTGTTCTTTTTTCATATTTTTTATTCTATTCAGTATCTGCCTGCGGTACAGGCCGAAAACAAGAAAAAAATCCTTCATTCCCTCTCCCCGTAATTTTCCTCCGTAAGCTTAAAAAACACCTCTTCAAGTTTCCCGCTTGCCGCAGTGCTTTTTATATCTTTCATTTCCCCCCGGGATACAAGTCTGCCCTTATCTATTATCCCGGCATGGGTGCAGACTTCTTCCGCGGTTTCTATGGAATGCGTTGACATAAAAACAGTCATACCTTCTCCTGCAACTTTTTTCAGTTCACTGACAAGTATTTTTTTTGAACGCGGGTCCAGGCCTACCATAGGTTCATCAAGAATAAGAACACACGGTTTATGTATCATTGAAGCCGTCAAAAGAAGTTTCTGGCGCATGCCGTGCGAATAACTTTCAATAAAATCATTCAGAAAGTTTTTCGTTTTAAAGACTTCCGAATACTCCCTGAGCCTTTCTTCAAAATCCGTTTTTGAAACTCCGTATATATTGGCGATAAATTCAATGTATTCAATACCTCTGAGTTTTTCAAACATATAGGGATTGTCGGGTATCAGTGCGAATTTTTTTTTGTATTCAATAGGATCCTTATCCAGACATATACCGTCAATACATACTTTTCCCGCGTCGGGTCTTATAAGTCCTGTCATCATTTTTATCGTTGTGGTTTTCCCCGCTCCATTGGGCCCCAGAAAACCGAAAATCTCCCCTTTGCCTGCTTTCAGATCAAGATTATCAACCGCTTTAAAACCGCCGTAGTTTTTCGCAAGCCCCGAAATTTCTATCATTTATCCATAATCCCTTTTTCTTCTTTATTGTCTATCCTGTCAAAACTTTCCTTCACATCCTCAATTCTTTTTGATGTGTCGGTATAAGCGGTTCTTGCCTTATCAAGATGCCCGCCAAGCACATCAAATCTTTCTTTAACCTTATCTACTTTTGAGGAAAGAGTATGAAGGGCCTTTAAAATACTTTTTGCCTCTTCTTCTATTTTCATTCCTTTGAACCCGAGCGCTATTATATTTAAATACGCGAAGAATGTATTCGGCGACACGGGAATTACCCGGCTGTCAAACGAATACTTTGAAAGACGCGTATCTTTTATTATTTCATAATAAACACCTTCAGCGGGTATAAACATAAAAGCAAAATCAAGTGTTTTTTCCGGTATTATATATTTGTTTTTTATTGCGGTTATGTGTTTTTTGACATCCATATAGAAATCCTTCATTGCCTGCTCTTTTTCATGAATAGAAGCATTTTCCGCAATCGCGCGCTTATAGCTGTCCAGCGGAAACTTGCTGTCTATGCATAAATACTCGCTTTTCATTTTTATGGCCGCGTCAACTATAAATCCTTTTGATATTTCGTGCTGCATGCGGTAGTTGGAAACCGGAATAGTCTGTGAAATAAGCTCCTCAAGGGTAAATTCTCCGAAATTGCCGCGCAGTTTCGGCGATGCGAGAATATCAGAGAGATTGTTTATATCCTTTCCTATTTCCACAAATGTGTTTACGCTCTCGTGCACCTTTGTGAAAGTTTCGGCTATTTTCTGAAAATCCTCGCTTGAGCGCTCTATTGACCTTGTCAGTTTTGTCTCCACATTTTCCCTTATCTGCTCCAGTTTCTGCTCGTTTGACTGCTGCAGGGCTGCAAACCTGTCCTCCAGCCCTTTGGCGACCGTTTCAAGCACAATCTTTGTCTCCATCCTTCCGTCTGACAGCGATTTATATATTTTTTCCTGCATATCCACGGACATCTTCATTACTGCCTCTTTATTTTCTTCCCTTACCCTGCCTATTTCAGATACAAAAATACCGTGCAGTTCGGTTATCCTTTTGCCCGTATTTTCCATTGCCTCTTTTGCCGCGGCTTCCTGCTTTCCCGGCCGCAGAACAGTAAAAAGCACTGTACCCGAAAGCAGAACCGCAATAACAGCCCCTACAGCCGCTGTCCATATAAGTATTTCCACTATTATTCTCCCCCGGACTTTTTTTCAATTTCTTCGGTAACAAAAAACCTCTTTTTAAAGCGCTTGATTATCGTTGGTATAAAGAATGAAAATGCGAATAAGACAACCGGTATAACAACGTCGCCCCTCCACATATCGCTTCCCAGGGTTACGGCAATACTTTTATGCGCCGCGTACATTACCGCAAGCTCCTTGACCGCTGCCGCGAGAAAAGTCACCACAACAAGCCCGGGCACCACTCCTATTACAGTGGCCCAGAAAAAATCCCTGAATTTTATCTTTGAGAGCCCCGCGGCAAAAGACAGATAAGTAAAAGGAACAAACATAAGCCTGAGATAAATTATGATGGAAAATCCGTGTTCCACCGCTTTATCATCGAGTTTCTGAAAATGCTTTGATTCCAGTATTTTTGCCGCAAAATCCCCGAGAAGATACCGGGCCATCAGAAAAGAGAGCGTGCCGCCTATATACGCCCCCATCAGATTCAGCCACAGCCCTGCCCAGTTCCCGAACAAAAGCCCCCCAAGCGTGGTAAAAATACTTGCAGGCACAAAAAATATTATTGAGAGAGTATACACGCATACAAAAATAAGCGGCGCCCAGACACCCATTCCTTTTATGTATTCATCAAACCGGACAAAAAAAACTTCTCTGCCCTCTTCCGTAAAAAAATAATCCGAAAGCGGAGAAAATTTCAGCACATAAATCACGAACCCTAAAAACAGCACAAAAAGAACCGCTTTAATCTCTTTTTTCATATATCCCGAACCTCTATATTTTTATTTAAGTTTATCACAGCTTAAATCAAAGCTCAATGTTTAAGAAAAACTG
>CAYTNY010000116.1:0-5885 GCA_964439215.1 uncultured Spirochaetia bacterium | reverse complement strand
TCAATAAGGATTTTACACTAAAAAAGCGTGTAAAACAAGAGAAAAAAACAAACGGGAAAGTACGGTATAGTTTGCAAGTTTTATTGCAACACTTCATAGAATCAAAGTCTTTTTTTCGCACATACCGGAACACTTAATTCATACAGTTATTTATATTTTCTACAAGGTACCACCTTCTCTCTGACTTTTTTCCGGTATTTTTATGATTATATTTATAGTAAATACCGGCAAAGCATGAAAGCATTCATCCTTTGCTCCTCGAGGGAGAGGGAATTAGTATCCCCTCCACCTCTATGGGGGAGGATAGAGTATGTTACAGGCAGTCTTTCGGCCTGTTACATACTCTTGGAGGGGGTTAAGCAGCGGCTGAACACTGTATAATATAATTCGACGATTAAACAGGAAATGGGCTGTATTTCGATGTATTTCCGGATAATTTAGCTGTTGCAATTCATTTTACAATTCAGCAAACAGGAAAGTACGGTTAAATACATAATACGCATCGGATGGCTTAAGAGATCTTTCGTTCCGGGCCGCCGGTTTTCAATAAAAAATTATCCGGAATATGCTTCTGTTGTTTTTTCGCACAGGTGCTGTTTATTGTTTTTTATGCATATTCATTACTTCGATACCGTATCATCTATAAGCTTTTCAACGTGCTCGGGCCTGAAAGGTTTTGAAATATGTCCGTTTATACCGATAACACTCATGAATTTTTCTATGCTTTCATTTGTATAATGCCTGCTCATGGTTATAATAGGCGTATTTTTTGTATGCGCAAGGTCCCTGAGCCGCAAAACTGTAAAAAAACTATTTCCCCTGCCCCATTTTACATCAATAAAAATAATATCCGGTTTTATTTTTTCCACATTATCAACAGCGTCTTCTCCATCCGTAAAAACATTTACCTTTTTTCCGCCGGCCTCAAGAACAGCCTTTAATTCCTCGGACAATTCTGTGTTTCCGTCTATTATCATAATTCTTGGTTTTTTCGCCACCCTGTTCATCCCCTTTATGTTTTTGAGGGAATACAAAGCGCCTGCCGGCGCCCTGTATCCCCTTAACTCACCGCAGATAAAAACCGTTCCCCAATATCCCGAAAAATGACTTTTTATCTGTAATATTGCTGACTTTGAGCCTGTTGTCAACCTTTCTTGCTCCGGCATTAAATGCCGTGCGGACCGCATCATTAAGTTCAGCAGCATCATCAACCTGTCCTTTCAGCACAGCATTAAAGCACCTCCTATTTTTCCCAGTATTTCGGCCTTCCGTAATAGTCATAAAGGCGTATTTCATATTCTCTGTTGACCGGCTGATTCGGATCAAACGGCGGGCTTTTTTCAATCAGCTCTTTGGGCAGATCCACAATCACGGTTTTCTCTTCCCAGATAATATCCTGAAGCCACATAACATCCACTATAACTTTTTTTCCGGGCAGGATATTTTTTGTGGCTATAACAGCATATTTTATTTCCCATGTTTCGTCTTCATAAATAAAGTCATCAATATGCCCTATACCGCCGTCTTCCGCCTTTATTTTGTAGCCTTTTACCTCGCCGGCGCTTCTTAAACCCGGTTCGGGCTTGGCCTTTTCAGCGGGCCCTCTTTCTGTTTGCTCCGCTTCCGGCAAAGGCGCCGCCGGTCCGCCGAAGGTTCCCGGGTTCCAGTAAATCGGCCATTGGAAATATGATACAATGTCCTTTTCTTTTGCCCTGGAGACCGGCATTTTCTCGTTTATATCCGGGCTTGCTTCTATCAGCGTTTTTGAAAGCAATGTTTCCATTATCTTTTTTTCTCCGTCAATAGGATATTTAACCGCCGCGGGAGAAACTATTACTTCTTTTTTCTTCAGAAATTCTCCGGTATCCACCACAAAATATCTGATAAACCATAAAAGATCATCAAATAAAGAATCCTTCACGGTGCCGCAGTCCTCATTTGCGCTTTTCAGTTTATAACCGTTAATATCCGTTAAAAGTTTCAGCATATCTGTCCTCCTTTTTATATTTGGGGCCATGCCCGGTAATCGTAGTATCTTTCATAAAACGTTCTCGGCCTGCCGCCATAACCTCTTATATCTATATCTGTAATAACATTCTTTGCGCCCGCATTAAATCCGGCTTCCACTATTTCATTGAATTCTCTCCAGGTGTCCGCCTTTCCTTCTACCGCAGCTATCCCGTTTTCAACCCGGACATCAAATCCTGACTCATCCACAAAAACATTCCATTCCAGCCTGTTTTCCAGGTCATTTTTAATAACCCTGTCGCTTTTCCACTTCCAGCCCGGTGCTGTTTCAATATTATTCTTAACATCCGCCACACCGTTTATGCGCATAGCTATACTCTCCGCCCTGAATTTTTCATAATTTGTGTCTGTAGAACCGCTTAAAAACACCTTGTTATTGACAACATCAACTTTTATATCGTACCTTTCAACCACAGGATCAAAAAGAAGCGCGTTTTTCACACTGTTTTCAACCGCTTTATCCGACAGCGGGGCGGCAGGCCTTACCTTTATAAAATTCTGCACTGTCTTTACTCCGGGTACATTGCGTGCATCGGCTTCAGCGGCATTTTTCGCCCTCAGATCAAAAACCTCGCCGGCAAGAGTTACTCTTCCGGGCAGCTCTGTTTCTATTTTTATATTCCCGGACAATACTCTGGGATCATAATACAAAGCGTCCTTTACCGCTTGTTTTATCTCTTCTTCGCTTTTAAAAACAAAAGAATCCTTTCTTTTGTACAGGTCCTCTGCCCATTCCCTTATTGTAATACCTGTTGCATCCACTGACTGCACGCCGTTAACCCGGGAATTGACAACTGCCCTGCTTTCTTCCACAAGGGTTCCCGCGGTTCCGACAAGCGCAACATTCCCGTCATTTACCCTGACAGTAAATAATTCGTGGTCTACATAGGGATCAAGCCGCAGTCTTTTCTCTATCTCCGCCTTAATCTCACTGTCGGTTCTTTCCCCTTCATAATTGATACTTAAATTATTAATAACTTTTTTAACTCCTCTAACGCCTTTTACGGCTTCACCGGAGAGAATTTTTTCCGACCAGGAATCCGCGGTTCCGCTGAGAGTAACTTCCCCGTCCTCTACGCTTATCTTTAAATCGGATATCTCTATCGCCGGATCATAACGTACGGCATTACCGATGTTTTTCTTTATTTCAGCGTCATCCACCGAACTTTTCACCTTTATCCTGTTGACAATCGCTCTTACTCCTTTTACGGTGGATGCTATTTCCTCTGCCCGTTCTTTCTGAAGGATGTCAGAGACAGTACCTGTCAGGTCCGCCACGCCTTCAGAAACATCTATATCTATCAGATGCGAGGACACAAATTCATCTGCCAGAAACGCGCCGTTTATTACGTTTTCAAGCGTTTCATCATCTATTTTTTCCTGTGCGGGCCTTGACATGGAATAAACCGCGGAATTTACCGCAATAACAAAGATAACAATCAATACCCGGACAAACATTTTTTTCATAATCAGCCTCCTTTTTTTCTTATACCTCAGGTGTTTTTTACCCTGTCTGAGAAAAACGTTTTTTTCAGACAGCCCAAAATACAGCGGTCAATTGTGATGCGTGCGGATAAAAACTTTATGTTCCGCGGGCGGTGCGTTTTTGCGCCGCCCGCAGCTGCGTTATTTTTCACAGGGTATCATACTCACGATGCCGGCGGCTTATGATAGATCAATACCCCTTCAGCTGTCTCAGCGGCGGCAGGCCAGACATATGCCGCTATAATGGAAATTACCAGCAGTACAACCAATAACCAGAAATAAACATTAAACGGTTTTGCTCTTTCCGAACCAATTTCAACTTTTTTGTCCCCTTCCGCCGAAAGTGACGCAAGTATCAGCGCGAAAATAAGGCCGACAAATAAAAAAGGAAACCAGTTGATCACGCCGAAAAGATAAGGGCCAAAACCTATCATTCTCAAACCTATGGCCCATGTAACAAAAAACAGCACGAGAAAAAAAGTCATAAAACTTCCCCACGGCCCGCGCCTTTTAAAAACAACAGTAAAAAGAGCGGAAAACAGCAGTGCCAGTGCCAGAACAAAAAGCATGTCATAAATAAACATCGCAATACCTCCTTTTTTATTTTAAAAACTTATTTTTTCCGAGTTTTCCCAGAGCCCGTGGATATTACAGTAAGAGGACGCCAAAAGCGTCCCCGGTTTTTCAGTCTTAAAAACAAACAGCGCGTCGCAGGATGTATAAACACCGGAAGTATCAGCGCCTTTTACCGACTCGCCGTGAGCCGAAAAATACATGGTCCCTATTTCATACGGAAATTTTTCTCCTTCCTCCAGAAAATAAAGACTTATCCATCTTATATGGTGTTCTGTTTTATTCGGGTGTGATACCTCTTTGCCGACGGATATCGCCGCTTTTATCGGTTTATCCTTTTCGGGCCGGCCTTCCACATCTATTACGGGTACATGTTTTTCCTTTTTCCAGTCTGCTGTCTGATAAAGTTCTTTCATTTTTTCCCTCCTGTTTTTTTATTCTTGTATGCCCGCGTCTTTCATTGAATTCTCAATTTTTCTTCCCAATTCCGATATCTGCTTTTTAAATTCCCCGGCTGCCTCATCAAAAGCCTTTCCCGACTTGTTCATTATTTCCCCGGCTCTCTCCGACAAACGGTCAAACTGCCGTCTTAAATCAGCGGTGTTTTTTTCTAACTCCTGTTTTTCGCCTTCCCGGGCATCAGTGATCTTTTTTTCTATTTTCTTTATCTCTTTTTCCATTTCTTTCAGCCGGTTCCTGAGCATCCTGATATCTTCTGTTTTTGCCCTGTTCATATCAGTTTTTCTGATCACGCCGCATGCGGCTTTTTTCCCGCCGCCGCCCGCGGGCTGCGTATAATAATCATCAGGACCTTCATGTATAATAATGGATGTCCCGCCTTTCTTTAAAAGTGAATTCTTTTTGCCCTTTTCAAGAGTTACTCTCTGATTTATGACCTCATAAGATGCTGTCCCGTCCGGTTTTATATTTATATTCGGAAGATCCCCCGCATGCGGGCCGTTTTTTGCCAGAAAACCGTGTTTCTTATCGTAAGGATTAAAATGACCCCCGGCATCCGCAAAACCATCTCCCGCACAGGAACCGTTCTCATGTATATGTATTGCGTGAGAACCCGGAGTCATGTTCCTGATTTCGGCTTTTATTCTGACCCCCTCATTTGTTTCTTCGAACTTTACAGATCCCGCAAAAGAACCGTCTGCTTTTACAAGATCTGCCGCTGCCGCGGCTTTTTCACTGCTGCCGCTGCAGCCTGCCGCAAATACCGCAAGAACCATTAATACTGCCGGCGCATAAAAAATCTTTTTTATCATTTTCCACCTCCTTTTTTTAACAAGAGTATATCGGCTGCTTATTTTTTTCCACTCCCCCTTTCTACGAAATATTGACTTTTTTCCGGCAGGTGTATATTTAACACACAAAAAGCCCGGATATAAGAAACAGCAGAAATTCAGACTTTTCTTTTCAAAAGCAGCAGAATAAACATAGTATCGGCAAGTGTATTGTTGTTTTTTCACACCGAAAAAAACAGACCCCCATTAGAATTTTTGCCGGCCCCGCAAATCTCATTCCCGCACAGGGGCGGCAGAATACTTATCTCATACCAGCCGCTGATAAATCCGATAAACTCCTCAATATCAGCAGGCCGCGAAAAACCTTATCCAACATACTATAAAATTATTTTTCCTGTTTTTTTTTATAAATCTTTCTCCCGGAACATTTTTGCCCGGGAGGCTTCCGGTCAGACATCCTGTTTTTGCGGGAGGGATGCATCATCTGCCTTAACTTTTTATCAAATCAAAACCATTTATGCAGGGAGAACCGCACTGAAGCGCGGCTCT
>CAYTNY010000115.1:0-5972 GCA_964439215.1 uncultured Spirochaetia bacterium | reverse complement strand
GACCCCAATTTTGTAAAGAGAATTAATGTTGCGGCTCTTCGGCAGGGCGCATTCTGCTGTTAAGACACCATAAAACCGTTTTAAAATAATAGAATAAAACGAATATCCAACAATATTCCGCTGTGATTTTTCTTTCTTTTTCTTTTCTCTTTACAGTTTTGGGGTCTGACCCCAATTTTGTAAAGAAAGCGTTTTATTTCCTCCGGGGGTAATAATTGGAAATAAAAGACTTGAAAAAATCCGGGGATTTTGTAATATATATTTAATTGATTAAAATATAGAGGGGATTTTATGGCGCGTGCTCACAGAATACAATTTCCGGGCATTGTCTATCATGTTTTCAGCCGCGGGAATGAAAAAATGGATATCTACAGGGATGATCCGGAACGGAAACGATTTATGAAGTTTCTGTCCGATGCCAAAGAAAAATATGATTTTAAGCTTTATGCGTATGTCTTAATGTCCAACCACTATCACCTGCTCATAGAGCCCTGCAGCGCGCCGCTTTCAAAAATAATGCAGATATTAAACAGCGGATATGCCAGGTTTTTCAACTGGAAAAACAACAGAGTGGGCCATCTTTTTCAGGGCAGGTATAAAAACGTCGCGGTTCAGGATAATGAATACTTTTTTGATGCTTTAAGGTATATACACCTTAATCCAGTAAGGAAAAGAATGGTAGAGACCGTCGATGATTATAAATGGAGCAGCCACGGCAGTTATATGAGCCAATCGGAGAACGGCCTTGTTGATAAAACGGATGTTCTTAAAATACTGAATAAAAACTCCAAGGAGGCAGCCGGAGAATTAAGGCTGTTTATAGGCAGTGAAGGCTATAAAACCGCAATTGAACAGGCAGAGGGTTATCTTGACCGGCTCGCCGCAGGGAGCAGAGAGTTTGCCGAGGAGTTGTTTGAAAAGACGGTAAAGAGGAATTTACGGGTCCCCGCACGCGCGTTCAGGGTTGACCGGGCGCATCCCGATGCCATCATAAGCAAAACCGCGGATGTTTTTAACGTGAGCGTCAATGAACTTATAAATAAAAGGGGAAAATGGAACCGGGCAAAAAAAGCCGCTGTTTACCTGCTTTGGAAAAACACATCTCTGCCCCCGGCGGGCATAGCCGTATTATTTAAAAACATGCATCCGTCAAATATAAAAAGAACCATTGAATCCGCGGAAAAGGATATGAACGAAACCCGGGAGTTTGAAAGAAGAATAAAAAGTATTTCGAATTCTTTGAAATATTAATTCTCTTTACAGTTTTGGGGTCAGACCCCAATATTGTAAAGAGAATGATTATACACGCCGGTTAAAGAAAAACAGGCAGGTTACGGGTCAAGAGAGAGCGTAACAGCGGGCTGGAAAGGGAATTGTGATTGTTGTTGGATATATTTTAAGGAAAGAATAAAGATTAACTAAAATACCCTGTTGTGATAGTATTAAAAAAGAGGATATTTCTCAGGATAGGCGCAGGGTGCCGCTTTCGCCGGAATCCGCGAAGACCGCAAGGCGCTTGTGCTCCGCAGCTTCGTTATCAGCCGGAGCTGCCCGCAAAGGCTGAAGACCCGGCGCTTTGTTTCGCGGGTTTTATTTTTTGCGGGGCGTAAGGTAAAAAAGTAAAGAAGAGGCTTTGATAAAAGAAAAACTAAAAAGAACAAACGACAGCAGGGCAAAAGCCGCGTAAGCTTTGGGTTTAAATAAAAGGGCGCTGTTTTACCGGGTCAAGGGGTACGCGATTAAATAAGATGTTATTTAAGGAGAGCAGACAATGAATGCATTTAAGACAATTTTTCTTACATTTTTATTTGTTATATCCGGTACGGCGGGTTTTTGTTTTGAAAATGATGATGCGGCGCTGTTGATCGCTGACAAACTGCAATACAACCGGGATCAAACGGAGCAATTTTGGGCAGTATCTAAAATCTGGCCTGCGGATAAGTCAATAACAATAGCGGCACTGCTGTTTCCCAATGCGCGGGAAGGCGATGATGCCGTGTACTATGATATTGACATTGTTCCGGTTGATACAAATACCGGTGATGTAATTGCGAGGAGTTTAAGAAAAAGAGCCGCCTTCTCGAGCGCGTTTCGGCTGACCGGCGTTTCCATAGATACCGCAAGGTATAATTTGACAAAAGGCGTCCGGGCATTCGGGATCAGAAGGTACTATGAAGGGTCGTCAAGATATAATTCCGCTTCAATGACCGTTATGGAACTCTTTGTTTTATCCGGCAGCGAACTAAAAATAATATCCGCTCCGCTGATAATGGAACATAGTACAGGGGAATGGGACGGTGAATGCGCAGGTGAATACACGGACATAAAAAGGATAATCAGTATAGATGAAAAGAAGACAAAAGGTTATTACGACCTTAAGTTAATAACCGCGCAAAAAGATACGATAACTAAAATGAAGGGTGAAGAATGCGCGGAAGAGATAAAAAAACTTCCTGAAAAAGAAGTAATAATAAAGTTTGATGGAAACAAGTATAAAGCCGCAAAGGATATGATATTTACGGAATAAATAAAAACACAGGGTCAGGTCTTGGCTTGTGGCATGTTTGCCGGAGGATTGGATGCTCGGTAATAGTTCAAAGTTCAAATAGTTCAAAGTTCAAAGTGAAGACAAAACCGAAAGCGAAACTGGCGGGCGGTGAAGAGCACGGCCCCGGGATAAAAGCGCTGCTGCGTTAAAAAATGTACTTTAAGTCTAATGACAAAATGCGGTAAAATTGACCGGGATAAGTATATTCTGATTCATTATTTACATATATCAGGCCTAAATTGATTATAAAGGAGCTGAAATTCAGGCCAAGCCCTCCTGTAAACACTAACTTGTCGGAGATTATTATTCCTCCTCTTATTTGGCAGTTGTCAAATACAGTAAATTCGGCTCCTGTTTTTATAGCCGGAAACCCGCTGCTATACCAAAACGATGGCAGTATTTCTGATTCCCGATTTATAAAATATTCGTAATATAATGTATTGCCATAGTCCGATGAATTTATAAATATTTCAAAAGGGATTTGCACAATCTCGTTGTGATACAATAATCCAAATGTAATATTACCCTCAGATAAATGCAGAGAGGTTCCGGGCACGAAAAGAGCTCCTTTTGCCGCAACGGTCAGGTGCTCTTTGGCAAGAGTTCTGTATGTCAATCTTATGTACGTACTTATGCTTATATCATCTGAGTAGTGAATATCTTCCGAAACAATAGCTCCAAGTTCAAGAATGTAGTTATTGATAAGTCCTTTATTGGCAAGGGCAAGATTGACCGAAGATACAGAGTAATTATAATAATCATTAATTGATTTATCAATGAACAGAGAAAGTGCTGTTTGAAACCCTGCTTCCTCATCTAAATTTACGGCGCCGGTATTTAATGGATTTGTAATATCTATATTTAAACGAAGGCGTTCAATGATATTGTTTTCTGGATAGCCATAATAAATATCGCTGAACCCATACAGAGAGTAGTAACATTCAGAGTATCCAAGCGATACGCTGATTGCCGTTTTTGGATCGATAAGCTTTGAATATGCAATATCTCCTGAAAGAAGTCTGATTCCGTGTGTATTGAAATTATGGATAGTATCATAATGCGGACGCATAATCAGAACATCATTTTCGGAGATCCATAGCATAATCATACTGTTTAATGGGTCGAAATTGTTAACATCAAAGGATCTGCCAATATCATTATTATAATCATTATATGCCGTAGAAAGAGATACTATATTTACTTTTTTTCTGGAAAAAATACCCGCGGAATAGCCTGCGCTGTATAGATCCAGTAAAGCGGAAGAATCAGGAACAGTGATGGTCATCATTCCCATTGAATTTAGCCGGGAAGTTCCGCCATGCCACCAATTGCTGTCTGAAAGTATACTGTTTGCAATAAGCAGCAAAAAAACAAGCATGAAATTATATTTAGAGTTCAGTTTCATTAAAACCTCCCATAAAAGAGTTATAATCGAAAGTTGTGTATAGAAAAGTGAGCGGCGTATCCTATAATATTGTTAGATGAAGTACAAATATTATAAGGAGGAACGCCGCTCATAAAAAAGCATACCAATAGAAACGAAGTTAGGCAAGAGAAAATACAGCCTGTTACACTTGAGGAAATAATACCGGCAGGTGCAGTAGAACGGGTTAAAATGAAGACAAACCCGCAAGTAAAACTGCAAGGGCGGGTTATAAACCCGCTCCTGCGAAAACCAATCTGTTTTAAGGCGCCGATATTGACAATCAAATTTGATATGATATAATTATATAATATAATCTTATAAAGAGGTGTGAAATGAGAAACACACAGGCGATAAGCGTAACAATACCCATAGAACTGGCAGAGCAGCTTAACAAACTGCAGAAGCGCAAAAAGAAAAATTACAGCTCGCTTGTAACAGATGCTTTGAGCGAGTATCTTTTGAGGGAGAGATATGAAGATAAAGTCCGTGAAATATCAGACGCGGCGGCAAAAGCGGGAATCTTTACTGAAGAAGATGTAGTAAAAGCAGTACAAGAGGTCAGGCGTGAAAACAAAGCCAAGAAAAATAACCGTTGACACAAATATACTAATATCAGCCGTTGTGTTCCCGGGAGGGGCAATAGCCAAAATAATGGACCTTGTAATTACCCGTCAATGTATTATATATGTGTCGGATAAGATCATTGAAGAGTTTTCCGATGTAATGAAGAGAAAATTTTTCAGAACCGGCGTATTTTTGGATGATGATATTGATTTAATACGGGAAATTGCTGTTGTTGTTTATCCGGAGGAAACAATAAATGTAATTAAATCAGATCCTTCTGATAACAGGATATTGGAATGCGCGGTTGAATCAGATTCTGATGTTATAATATCCGGCGATAAACATCTTTTAACTCTTAAAAAATACAGAAAAATCCCTATAATGACTCCTGCTGATCTTCTCAGAAAGCTGATGAAACAGTAAGAAAAACCATATCAGTCCCGGCCTTCAGCCGTCGTTGGATGCTTGATAATAGTTCAAAGTTCAAAGATAAGGCAGTTCAAAGTTCAAAGTGAAGACAAACCCGAAAGCAAAACCGCAAGGGCGGTGAGGAACACGTTAGGCGGGATGAAAGATAAAGCTTAAAAGCTGGAAGCGGGCAGGGGATTGTAATTGCCGCTGATTACTTGCATCCGCAATTTTAAATACTGATATAAATTATCTTGCTGGGATGGGAAAAGTATATGCAGGACATATATGTCCGCCGTAGTTTTAATGGAGGCGGAGGACCCGGTGCTCCGGGCCTTAGGCGGCGAAGGGGGAGCCGCGGAAGAAGATAAAACAACCCGAAGAGGCGTTTTTGAGGCTGTTTTTTTCGGATAAGCGCATTGACAATCCGTTTGCAGTTGGTATGATTGGTGTTATTCACCGGAACCGCGATGAAACAACGCCGCGGGGGCCCTCAATGGATATCAGGCCGGGGCCGGAACAGATAATTGAATGGACAAAAGAAGCAGGCTTTGCTGTTGTGAAACAAATTGATTTGCCGACGTATCATTACGGATCGGCATTAAAAAAACAGGAGGTTTAAAATGAAACTCGGAATAGTTATTTATTCAGATGATCCGGAAACAGTATGGAACGCGTTCAGGCTCGGAAACTTTGCATTAAAAGAGGGTGATGAGACAAGTGTTTTCCTTATGGCAAAAGGAGTTGAATACGAAAAACTGGACACAGACAAATTCAAGCCGGCTGAAGAAGCTCAGAAATTCTATGATAGCGGAGGCAAAATACTTGCCTGCGGAACCTGCCTGAAAATCAGGAATTCAGAAGGCTCGGAAATGTGCCCGCTGTCAACAATGAAAGACCTGTACGAACTGATAAAGCAGAGCGATCGGACCGTGGCGTTTTAATAAAGCACAGGGGCGGATGCTCGGTAGTAGTTCAAAGTTCAAAGATAAGGCAGTTCAAAGTTCAAAGATAAGGCAGTTCAAA
>CAYTNY010000114.1:0-6110 GCA_964439215.1 uncultured Spirochaetia bacterium | reverse complement strand
CATATTAGGATGCGTCGCTTGTGTTCCGTACACAACATTTGACAAAAACTCGTTCTCGGATGTAGAATATTCATTTCTTCTGTTGCAAAATTACGAGATATTGCAGCTGTATCCGCTTGTCTCCAGGAATGTCGCCCTACCGGCGACATATCTATTTGCGGCACTCTAATAATTGCCGAAATTAATATAATCCATAGCAATATGGCTTTAATTGATAACATTTTTCCTAACATATAACCACCTGTTATTATGTATGGACGCATACTTTTTATTGGTTTAAATATCTTCACCGCTCACTAAAAGTTTGTTTCAATTCTCGTTCGGAGCTTCCAAAAAAATGTGATAATAATTGTCCATCAAAACATATGCATGGATTTTTACTTCGTAGCGTTCCTTACTTTGAAGAAGTATGTCCATAAACTTCTTTTTATCATATTCATCATAATAAATGTTCTTCCGTTCGTTTCCACGGGCTACAATATGATAGAACGCCCCCCGGGAACTGAATACGTGTCGGTCTCGCCATCTTAATACCCCTCCATATAAGGACTGATTATTATAAAGCATTATCAAGACCCGGTACTGATTAGTTCTTTCATATAGCGCGGGGTCGGGATTCTCGCCCTTGTTTTCCATACTCTATTGGCAATAACTTACAGGCTATACAGTCTAATCAAGGAAGAATTTTATATCAGAAAATATTTGAAAGTTTATTTCTGATTTTTCTTTATAGTAGTCATCTTTTGGATAATCTCCGTGGCTTTCCACGCGCAAGGCGATATTTGTTTCAGATGTATCTCCTTTGAAACCCATCCCCAGATTTAAACCCATCATTGTCAAGTTTCTGTTATTTTCACTGCCCATAGGATGTGACTGGTAAGATATTTCTCCGTCAGTATAGTCTATAGAGTGACTGCCAAACACAGTATAATCAAAACCAAATCTCAACGCTGTTTTGGCATTAATTTTTATCTCTGTTCCAAGCTTGCCGCCGTAAGATATCAAATAGAACATTTCATAATCATTTCTGTCATCAGGATCCCTGTCGATCATCAACATATTGCCATAGACAAATTCCAACGGAATCATCACGCTTTCTCCAAGCTTAAAGGAAGCGCCCGCATCTGTCTGAAGCAATGAAAAGGACTCATTGCCGGCAGCTTCACCCAAGCTGTTCTTTGTATCAAAAGAAATCGTTCTGTAATCCGCTTTTATACTTGGAATAACCGCACCCAAATCCCCTCGCAGCGCAAGAGATGAATCAATACCAAATCCTCCTTCAATTCTATTATACGAAAATGTATCCGTGGTTTCAACGCCTGTCGCCTTTATCTTTGTTATGGTTTCATATTTTGAATTTAAGGTATAACCGGCGATTACACCAAATTTTGCCAGAATTTCAGTCGCCCCGGAACCTTTATAATGGGCACCAATAGAAGTCAGGACTCCCAGGGCATTATGATCCGTGCTGTTCCACTGCTCATCCGCAGTATTGTCGCGGTATTCTTTGCTGTGTATTGAATTAAAAGTAAGCGGATATGCGAAATATGACAGCTCCACCATTTCCGGATCCATACTGAAATCAAGCATATCTAATCTCAGAACTTCTGTTTTGTTTCCAACCGATAACCCGAATGACCAGCATTCACTTTCAGTTTCAGGCAATAATGACATTGAAAGCTGGAAATTCAGTTTGTCAAAAAACAACTCGCTGTTATTCTCTGAGTTATCACTGGACATATACAGGGCGTCCCTCAAATACCCAAACAGGGCTCCAACGCCAATATTTTCTCCTATTTTAAAAGCATATTCTATTTCCCCGGCCAAAAACGGAGAGAAATACTTTCTTGTATATGTATCTGATGAATTTGATGACCTTTTATTATCAACTGACGACACAGTCAAATAAGGTTTGATGGTAATAACCGAAGAATCAGAAAGCCATAAAACTATACCGTTGTTCGCTTCATTATATGCACCTGTGCCGGCCAGAAATCCGCCTAATTCATTTGTTGTTTCAGAAGCATTATCGCGTACCCTCTTAATTATCGGAATAAATAACTGCGGATAAACATTTATTATGCTTTTTGAGGGACGCGAAAGAATATTCGCCGCAAAACCGCCATCGTACAAATCAAAAAAATTTGAAATATCCGGAACTAATTCCTGCCCACCCATGGCAATAGTTCTTGCGGGGCCCCCGTCATACATTGAAGCGAATAAAACAGAACCGAACAAAAACACCAAAACAAATATGAATAAATTTTTTTTCATAGACAATACCTCCGGACAGTTTTCAAACCCTTTATATTTTAAATTTTAACCAACTATTTTCTTTTAGTCAATAGGCAATATAATAACAAAGTGCCGGGTCTTCCGCCTTCTTTAAAACTACGGCGGACAAGCGGCTTGCGGCACGTTATACAATACTCATCATTTCCTTCACTTTTTTATACTCTATTCTATCTGATTCCAAGCGTCTTGCGGTCTTCGCAGATTCCGACAAATCCATCCCCTGCGTCTATCCTAAAAAAATTCTTTTCCTAAATCCTGTTCAACAACAATCACAATTCCCTTCTCAGCCCGCTTTTACGATATCCTTTTCACCCCGGGCAGCCTGCCCGCTCTTCACCGCCCTACACGGTTTCGCTTTCGGTTTTGTCTTCACTTTGAACTTTGAACTATTTGAACTTTGAACTCTTACCGAGCATCCGAAGCGCAAGTATTTCATATAATGCAAGGACTGATTATTATAAAGCATTATCAAGACCCGGTACTGATTAGTTCTTTTTTAAAAAACCTCGTTATTTGTCAACAAATATCAATAATGCTATATTTTATAAGTGTTTTTTTCAACAATGTCATCAGCCTTCGATTAATCTACGGCTGACAGGTCATCCTGCAGTAAGATTACGGCTGACGGTGAGTCAAGCCTGCAATGTGCCCATCGCGGTACATTGGCACAGTGTTGGGTACCTTATACCTTATGACTTCCTGCCGCGTTTTACAGGTTTTTTAAGCATTTTCACTCTTTTTGTAAGTTTGTCAAAATCATTTTCAAAATCTCTGTCCTGCTTTACCCTGAAAACCTGATACTCTTTGTCCGCCAGCGCAGCCGCCACATCATGTGATACCTTCCCCTTGCCTGCCAGTATATCCTGCTCATTAAACTTAAGAAACGCATTTAATTTTTCTTCCCAATTTTTCATATACATAGGCCTGCCGCGGCTTGCCTGAAACTCCGCGTAATCTATATACATAACAACTATACGGTTCAGCGATTCAAGTTCCTTTTTATTCAGGTAATTTTTCGCGATTTTTACATCTGAAGGCAGTATCCGATGGTGCTTTTCTCCATGTTGTCAGTCCCATATAAGGCTTTGTGCCGTCAGCCCTTTTTGCTATGATTTCAGCCGCAGTATTTCCGGTTATGGCAAAATGCAGCTTGTTCTGCACTGTTGCAAAAAACCGCTCGGCTTCGGCAGTATGAGGAGAATAATCAATGGATGTAGCGTAAATATCCGTAATTTTCTGATAAGCCATACGTTCCGATGCCCGTATCTCGCGTATTTCCTCAAGCAGCTCATCGTAAAAACGCGAGTCAAACCGGCTGCCCTTTTTAAACCTGTCGCTGTCTATGGCAAAACCTTTTAAAATATAATTCTTGAGCCTGTCGGTCGCCCATCGCCTGAACTGCGTGCCGCGTTCGGAGTTTACCCTGTACCCGACAGCGATTATTGCCTCAAGGCTGTAAAACATCACCCGGCGGGTTACTTTCCTGCCGCCTTCATTTTGAACTACCGAGGATTTCTCGGCAGTTGCCTTTTCGTTCAATTCCCCTGCTTCATATATGGTTTTTAGGTGCAGAGAAATATTATCCGTGCTGCATTCAAATAATTGTGCCATACGTTTTTGGCTGAGCCAGACATTGTCATTCTCAAAACGCACTTCTATCCGTGTTTTTCCGTCCTCTGTCTCGTAAATAGTTATTCGTCTGTTCTTTTCATCTTCAGCCATTTAAACCGCCTCCTTAGTAACAACATAACAACGTGCCAATGTACCGCGATGGGCACGGTGTTGGGATGTCATCTAAGCCTTTATTATTTATTATCACGTTTATTGCTTATTATCACGTTCTTCTGCCATTTGGCGCTCCTGCCGGTTCCCAGAGTCTTTATTTCTCCTTTTTTCCTCGATTTTTCTGAAACACTTTATCAGTACCGGGTCTTGATAATGCTTTATAATAATCAGTCCTTGCATTATATGAAATACTTGTGACAACTTCAGTGTATTATCAAATATTCCGGCTGATTTTTTTAGCAAGTGGGTGTTTTTTTCAACCCTTTTCCTCATTTGCGAGATTGTGCCGTAATGAACATTTTCAAAAAAAAATGCAATTTCTTTATTGCTTAATCCCGTTTTAACTGATATTAAATACATCGCAATCTTCCCGGCCTCATTTTCACTTCCCCGTTTCCCTTCCAAACCGGATATATCTATTTTATACTCTTTGCAGACTTCCTGCAATATTTTTTCCGCTATATCAAAAAGCTCCCCCGGAGGAAATAAAACGCTCTCTTTACAATATTGGGGTCTGACCCCAATATTGTAAAGAGAATTAAGTCTTGCGGTGTTTCTTTTATCCCGGGCAGCATGTTCTTCACCGCGCTTTCGGGTTTGCTTTCGGTTTTGTCTTCACTTTGAACTTTGAACTCTTGAACTTTGAACTATTACCAAGCGTCCGAACATCTGAGCCTCTGAGCATCCGAAGCGCAAGCTGCTTATCAGTCGAAGTTTCTAACGAAAACTGAAGACCCGGCACCGTGCTTTTACGGTTTGGGGCAAAAAGTATTTTCATCATTTTTTCCTTTTGCCTTTCTTTTTTCCGGCAGGTTTTTTAACCGTTTTTCCAAGAATTTTTACTTTCTTTTCCGCTTCCAGGAAATCCTTTTCAACGCCCGAAGGTTCAGCTAACTGTACTGCCTTGTATTTTTCAAACTCTTTATGCGCTTTTTGAAGCGCCTTATCATGGCTGATAGTTCCTGCATGCGTCAGAATATCCCGACCGGAGATTTTCAGGAACTCATCCAGCTTATCAATCCAATCCTTCATTGTCATTGGTTTTTGGTTTATGGCCTGTATCTCCGCGAACTCAAGATAAAGCGTGACTATCCTGTTGAGCATATCCAATTCTTCTTCCTTCAGGTAATTTTTCGCGATTTCAGACTCAGGCCTGCTTACTGCGCTTCCTACCCAATTGGTCATTCCCATATTGGGGATAGAGGAGTCCGCACGTTCGTGTATTATCTCAGCGGCGGTATGCCCATGAGCAGCCCAGTGCATTTTGTTCTGTATTGCGGCAAAAAACTGCCTGGATACATCTGTATTCGGGTCATAATCAATGCTTGTCGCGTAAATATCCAGCACCTTGCGCCAGAATACTTTTTCTGATGAACGGATATCCCTTATACGCCTTAATAATTCATCAAAATACCCGCCGCCCCCGGCCAATTTCAGACGCTCGTCATCCATTGCAAAGCCTTTGATAATGTATTCTTTCAGCCTCTGCGTAGCCCATATACGAAACTGCGTGCCTCGCAGGCTGTTGACCCTGTATCCTACAGAGATTATGGCGTCAAGGTTATAATATTCTACCTGATATGTTTTAGAATCTGCGGCAGTTGTTGCAAAAATTGCAACAACTGATTTCCTGTCCAGCTCCCCGGATTCAAATATATTCTTTAAATGTCTGCTGATACCCGACTTGTCTATATCAAAAAGCTCAGCCATTTGATTCAGCGTCAGCCAAACAGTCTCATCCTGCATCCGGGTCTGTATCTTTACCTTCCCGTCCTCTGTTTTGTAAAGCAAAAACTCTGTCTTTGCAGGTAAATTATTACCGCCCATGATACTCCTTTAATTATGTATTCTTTAATATAACATCATATTTCATAACAAAACTCAATACTTTTACAATTCCCATTCCGCCTGCCATTTATCCCGGGCAGCCGGTTGTAACAATATAAAAAGGTAAAAATCCAAAATGTTAATTGGTCCTCGCTAAGCGGAATCCTACATTGTAGTTCTCGTAGTACGGGTGGCGGCAGATC
>CAYTNY010000113.1:0-6164 GCA_964439215.1 uncultured Spirochaetia bacterium | reverse complement strand
GAATGAAAGCATTCATCCTTTGCTCATCGGGGATGATTTGACTTTTTTGTTTTATCCCCCCCTCTCCCTCTACGGGAGAGGACAGAGTATGTTGCAGGCGGTATTATGTTTTTTTACCCCCTTTTCTAAAAGGGGGGGCAGGGGGATTTTATAGAGAGGGTTAAGCAGCGGCTGAAACTTTGTAATACAAGTTAACGCTTAAAACAGGAAATATGCATAAAGGACAGGCCTTGATAGGGTAAGGGTTGATGCAGCAGCAGAATACTGTGTGATAGAAGCTGACTATTAACAGGAAATACGGGCAAACTATAGTCTGTCAAAGGGAAGATGATCGAAACCTTACAGATGCCGCGGTTTTTCTGTATGTGGAAAATAGTCAATTAAATATGTAATTAGAACATTGCGGTGCGGCGCCGGATAATATAGACTTAAGTTAACAAAAGGAGGTGATATAAATGAAAATTGAGGCAATGATCAATGTAGTGGCGGCGATAGTAATACTTATTTCGTCATTTTTCAATCAGTCGTTCGCAATAGGACTGGCTGTTGCTTATCTTCTTATAAGCGCGGTCTACAAGTACATCTTTGTTATGGAAAAAAAGCAGTAAGGAGCCATGCCGCAAAAGAATGGCCGCCGTACAAAAAAAAAAGAAGGTTGTTTATGAAAAAATTCCTGTTATGCACGGCAGTTGTATTATTATCAGCTGCCGGAGCACTAAAAGCAGATGTCAGTCTGATAGAACTGCCTGAAGGGTTCGGCATCCATGTTTTTGCCGACGGCGTGGATAATGCCCGGGCTATGGCGGTGAGCGGCTCGGGAGTTGTTTTTGTGGGATCCAGGTCAGCAGGTAAAGTATATGCTGTTGTGGATAAGGACCGCGATATGAAAGCTGATGAGGTGATAACAATAGCGTCCGGGTTAAACAGTCCTGCCGGGGTTGACCTGTTTAAAGGGGATCTTTATGTATCTGAAATATCAGGGATTATCAGATTTCCGCAGATAGAAAAAACCATGCGTTCCGGGCCGGAGTACGAAACTATACCGGCTTCTTTTCCGGATGATAAGCTGCATGGATGGAAATTTATAAAATTCGGGCCTGATGAAATGCTTTATGTGCCTGTTGGCGCGCCGTGTAATGTATGCCTTAAAGACGATCCTATATACGCTTCAATAACAAGAATGAAACCTGACGGCAGCGCACACGAGATATATGCGCGGGGCATTAGAAATACTGTGGGGTTTGACTGGCACCCGCGGACAGAAGTGCTTTGGTTCACTGACAACGGCAGGGACCGGATGGGTGACAACAGGCCGCCTGATGAACTTAACAAAGCGCCAAAACAGGGAATGCATTTCGGGTTCCCATATATGCACGGATCTGATATCAGGGATCCTGAATACTATGAATATTACAAAGACGGCAAAAAACTTATCGGCCCGGAAGCTGAACTCGGGCCCCATGTTGCCGCTCTTGGGATGAGGTTTTATGACGGAGTGATGTTTCCGGATGAATACAGAAATACAATATTTATAGCGGAACATGGTTCATGGAACCGTTCAAGCAAGATCGGCTACAGAATAACAGCTGTTGATATAATCGGAGGACAGGCGCGGAATTACAGGGTTTTTGCCTCCGGGTGGAAGCAGGGTGAAAAAGCATGGGGCAGGCCTGCGGATGTTGAAATTGCAAATGACGGATCTTTACTGGTTTCTGATGATAAAGCCGGAAAAATATACAGAATCTATTATGGTGAGAGTCCATAATATTCAGAAGGAGGAATTTATATGAAAAAAACTTCGGAAATTCTTGGTAATGACGCAAAGGAGCTTCTTGAGCATAAATGCACAACAATACCGTCTGAGTCCCTTACTCTTGCCTGCCCGGACCATGTAAGCAGGGTCTTTGCTCTTTCTGACCGGCCAATGCAGGTTTTGAAAAATCTTCAGGCAATGTACAGCCACGGAAGGCTCGGCCATACAGGCTATCTGTCAATACTGCCGGTTGATCAGGGTATAGAGCATTCGGCAGGCGCCTCATTTGCGGTAAATCCCGAATATTTCGATCCCGAAAATATCGTAAAACTCGCGCTTGAAGGAGGATGCAGTGCGGTAGCATCAACCTTGGGGGTACTTGGCTCATGCTCGCGCAAATACGCGCATAAGATTCCGTTTATTGTAAAGATCAATCATAATGAGCTTCTCACTTATCCGGAAAAATACGATCAGATACTTTTTGCATCTGTCAGGCAGGCTTGGGATATGGGCGCGGCAGGTATCGGCGCCACTGTATATTTTGGATCCGCACAATCGCCGCGCCAGATAATAGAGATATCAGAGGCTTTTGAACGCGCGCATGACCTGGGCATGTTCACGGTTCTGTGGTGTTATGTGAGAAACAGCGCTTTTACGGCTGACGGTGTAAACTATGAGGCTTCGGCGGACCTTACCGGACAGGCAAATCATTTAGGAGTTACAATAGAAGCCGATCTCATCAAACAGAAACAGCCTGAAAACAACGGAGGCTACAATGCCCTGAAATTCGGAAAAACGAGCCCTCTTGTTTATGAAAAACTGACATCAGATCATCCTATAGATATGACGCGGTATCAGGCGGCAAACTGTTATATGGGAAAGATAGGGCTTATTAATTCCGGCGGCGCTTCGGGAAAAGACGATCTGCGGCAGGCGGTGCGTACTGCGGTGATTAATAAAAGAGCCGGCGGAACAGGGCTCATTACAGGCAGAAAAGCGTTTCAAAAGCCGATGAAAGAGGGTATAGAAATACTGAACGCTGTCCAGAACGTATATCTTGATGAAGATATAACTGTGGCGTAAAGGTTTTTTTTCATGTCCGGCAGAAAAAAATATGGTAAAATAATGATAGGTACATCAGGATGGCATTACAGCCACTGGAAGGGCGTATATTATCCTGAAAAGATGAAAACAAAGGATTATCTTGGGCATTACTGCCGTGATTTTGATACAGTTGAGCTTAATAATTCTTTTTACCGGCTGCCTGAGGCTGAAAGTTTCAGAATGTGGCATGATACAGTGCCGGGGAATTTCAGGTTTTCGGTTAAAGCCAGCCGGTATATCACACATGTGAAAAAACTCAAAGATGCGCCAAAGCATACGGATATTTTTCTTGAAAGGGCAAAAGAGTTAAAGCGCAGGCTTGGTCCGATATTGTTTCAGCTTCCGGGGAAATTCGGGTCAAATCCCGGAAGGCTGGAAAAATTACTGAAGCATATTAAAGGCAGATGCGGCGCGGTATTTGAGTTCAGAGATGAATCATGGCTGAATAATAAAGTTTTCGGACTGCTTGAAAAATATAGAGCGGGTCTGTGTATTTATGATATGAACGGCAGAATACCTGCTTTAAACACAACTGCCGGGCATATATATGTCAGGCTGCACGGGCCCGGAGCCGCGTATACTGACAGTTATTCAGCCGCAGATATAAAGTTCTGGTCAGGCAAAATAAAAAAATGGTCCTCTGAAGGAAAAGATGTTTACTGTTATTTTAATAATGACGCAAAAGGATATGCGGTCAGGAACGCATTTGCGCTGAAGCAGGCGCTGGGAATAAAATAAAAAGGACCGGATTACGGTATAAAACATATATGCCGTAAAAAGGGAAAGAATATAAAAAAGCCGGTATATTATGCTGTTTGACAGCAGCCATACAGGCTCCGGCTCCGAAACATATATGGTAAAAGGTGCTGTTTAATTAGTGAGAGCATTATATGAAAAAATGATATTTTGGAGTGCGGATTTGTTTTTTACCATAGAAAAATTTAAAAGGAAAATACAAAGTATATTCGGCGCAAAAGAACTTATTATCAGGCTTCTTCGCCTTAAAGAATATTCGGGCCCGCAGGACAGTGCGGGGATTGTTTTTATTCAGATCGACGGGTTGGGATACCGGCAGATAAAAGCAGCGGCAGATAAGGGATATATGCCTTTTGTATCCCGGATCATTAATGATAAGCAATATACGCTGAAAAGATCTTATTCAGGACTTCCTTCAAGCACGCCTTCTATTCAGTCAGCGCTTTTTTACGGGGCCAGAATGACCGTGCCTGCTTTCAGCTACAGGGATAAAATGACAGGACAACGTTTTCATATGTTTAAGCCGGACTCTGCAACAGCACTTGAAGAAAGGCTGGAAAAAACAGGCGTTCCTTTGCTTAAGGGAGGAAGTTCATACGGAAATGTATTTGCCGGCGGTGCTGAAGAAGTTAATTTCTGTATTTCGGGAATGAAATCCAAAAGAGTATTGGAAAAAAAAGGGCTGTTAAGGATGGTGCTGGGCATAGTTCTGCATCCGGGTGTGGTGTTTAACATTATAACGGGTGCGGTGTATGAACTGTCTGCCGGAATGCGCGAACTTGCAGTATCGATTATAAAGCGCAGAAGAGCAGAGAGCGATTTTAAAAATATACCGATGAGAGCGCTGGTCAGAACATTTTTAAGGGATATAACCGTAATCGGCGTGCTTACGGATATAAAAAGAGGGCTTCCGTATATTCATATCAACCTGTCCGGTTATGATGAACAGGCCCATCATAAAGGGCCGGAAGGCGCCCTCAAACGCAGGTATCTTCTTGGAATAGACAGGGCCCTGAAAAACATATGGAAAACATCGCACGGTTCGGACAAAAGGGATTATGAAGTATTTATTTATTCTGATCACGGACAGGAAAAATGCCTGTATTTCAGGGATGAGTTTGGAATGTCCCTGGAGGAAGCTGTCCGGTCAGCGGTGAAAAAAATGTTTCCGGAGGATACCCGCCCTCATACCGCACGCAGCGGGAGTTTTCTTAAAAGAAACGGTCTTTTTGGTTTTACGGAAAAAAAAGACAAAAAGTCCGGCCGGACGGGAAACAAAGATACTGAATACGGCGCAGAAACAGAATCAGCGGGTCCTATCGGGCATCTTTACCTTCAGAAAGAACTTTTACCGGAGGAAAAAAGGCGCCTCGCGCTGCTGCTTGTAAAAGAGGGAAAAATACCTCTGGCGGCTTTTATAAGCGGAGGCAGGGCGTATGCGGCGGCAGAAGACGGTGTTTTCTCAATCCCTGGACAGGCAGGCAGGTTTCTTGAAAAAAAACACCCTTTTTTCAGCAGGGTCAGTTCAGACCTGGCAGACCTGTGCGCCCATCCTGATTCCGGCGATATGATACTGATGGGTTACCGTAAAGACGCCCTGTCAATAGCTTTTACCAGTGAAAAAGGAAGCCATGGAGGCATAGGCGCTTCAGAAACGTCGGGATTTATGCTTCTTCCGCGTTACGCTGCCGGACACATGCCGCCTTTTCCTGATGCTGTTGATCTTAGAAATGAGTCGCTGCGTATTATGGGAGGTTTTCCGGAGGCTCCTGCGGGCCGCAGTGCGGCAGATCCTGCTGTGCCGAAAAAGGTAATAAGAGTAATGACATATAATGTTCACAGCTGCATAGGAAGAGATGGATATATATCGCCTGAGCGCATTGCCCGCGTCATAAAATCATATGATCCTGATATAGTCGCGCTGCAGGAGCTTAAGGCAAGCGAGACATCGCATCAGGCCCGTATAATAGCTGAACTGCTTTCAATGACGCCCCACTATCACGGGCTCGTGAAAATGAAAGCCGGATGGCACGGCAATGCGGTTTTAAGCGCTTATGATATTGAACTGATGCACGGAAAATACCTGCCCGGCATAGCAGGAAAGAGGTTTTCCGAACTCAGGGGCGCTGCATGGGTCCGTGTTAATACAGGGAAGATAAAGATTAATGTCTTTAACACACATATGGGTTTTTTGCCGGGAGAAGGCATTATCCAGGCAAAAGAACTTACCGGGCCGCACTGGATCGGCCGCCCGGAATGCACAGGGCCGGTGATCTTATGCGGTGATTTTAATTCAGTATTCAAATCCCGGGCAGTAAGGCATATCAGGAGTTATCTGAGGCATGCCAATGACAGCCCCAAGATAAATAACAGAATCAGGACCTTTCCGTCAACACATCCGTTTACTATGATTGACCATATATTTGTAAATGAAGGAATAACCACCGAAAATATATTTTCAGCTTCATCAGGCCCGGAAAGAAAAGCGTCTGACCACCTTCCGCTGATAGCGGATCTTAATATAAGTTCGTATTTGTAATATGCGGGAAAA
>CAYTNY010000112.1:0-6344 GCA_964439215.1 uncultured Spirochaetia bacterium | reverse complement strand
TTTTTTGCCTGTTACATACTCTTGGAGAGGGTTAAGCAGCGGCTGAACACTGTATGATATAAGCCGGCGATTAAACAAGAGGAGAGAGAAGTGAAATAACCATTATAAAATAATTGAATTCAGGGGGATAATAATATATAATATTGAAACACGGTAAAATGATTTTTGGAGAGTGTCAAATGTTGAAAAAGGGTTTTATCCTGGCGGCTGTTGTTTTATTTTATTGTTCAAACGTCTATGCCCAGGGTGCGGGAACAACAGGATTGAATTTTCTTAAAATTTCCCAGGGCGCGCGGCAGTCGGGTATGGGCGAGGCTTTTACCGGCATTGCTGATGACGTGAACGCGCTTTTCTGGAATCCCGCGGGATTGACTCAGATTTCCAGGCATCAGGCCTGCCTTATGCATAATTCCTGGCTCCTTGATGTCAACATAGAATACCTTGCTTACGCGGTTCCTTTTGGGTCTGCGGGAGCTATGGGGCTTTATATAACCAGCCTTAATACCGGAGATATGTTAAGAACTATTGAGGATGAGGGCGGGGATTATATTCTTACCGAGGAAAACGTAAACGCATCAAATCTTTCGGTTAATTTTGCTTTTGCGAAAAAACTTTCTGATTTTTTTGCTGATGTATTATGGCTGGATGGTTTTTCCGCGGCTTTGGCGCTGAGTTATTCAAATGAAGATGTGGCCGGAGACAGCGGGAGCGGATTTGGATTTTCTTTAAGCACTTTTTATACACCCCGATATGATGATTATTCTTTTGGGGTGGTTCTGCAGAATATCGGTTTTACGGACAACAGGCCGCCGCTTCCGGCGGCTGTGACACTGGGATTCGGATACCGTTTTTCTTTTGAAAAAGTGATGCAGATGTTTTCGGAAGAGGCGTACTTTAATTTTCCGGAGAATGACGCTTCTTTTGGACTGGATCTTACGGTGTATCCGGGCGAGCAGATAGTAAGAATGAATACCGGAGCGGAAAAGTACTGGCAGCTTAATAAATATCATACGGTGGCCGCAAGAGCCGGATACAAGTTCGGATATGATCTTGGGATTCTTTCCGGCTTTACTGCGGGGCTGGGATACCGGCTCACTGCGGGGGATATGAACTTTGAAATTGATTATGCCCTTGCGCCGCAGGGTGATCTCGGAATGTCCCACAGAATATCTTTAACGGGGAAATTTTTCGGCAAACCCGGGATGAAAGATACCGTAAATAAAAAGGAAGCCGTTGAGTTTTATGAGCGCGGCTACCGGCTTCTCTATGAACAAAAGTATTCACTTGCGATAAGTGAGTTTTACGAATGCCTTAAAAGGGATAAAACTTATTCTTCGGCTTATATAGGAATAGGTACATGCCTTCAGAATATGGGAAAAAAAGATCTCGCGTTAAAAGCGTATGAAAAAGCTCTTGAATATAATCCGTCAAATGACAAGTTAAAGAAATATATAGAACGTATGAAGTGGGGGGATGTACAGTTTTGAACGCGGGAAGAAGCATGAACGCTGCCGGCGGTATGTTTTGCGGTGTTTTGCGGAAACTGCGTAATCTAAAGAAAGAGAACCGTCCTGAAAATGAAATCTTTTATTTTTAAAACAGTATTGTTTTTTTTTATAATTCTGGCAATAAGCTGTTTCGATGCTGACGCAGCCGGAACAACTGCCGGTGATTTTCTGCTTGTAAGCATCGGCGCGAGGGAAACGGCTCTTGGAGGCATACATTCTCCTTTTTACGCAAAACCCGGGGCGGCTTTTAAAAACCCCGCTGTTCTGGACGGAATAATAAAGAAGCACATTGCTTTTTCACATTATAAATCTGTTTTCGGGGAAAATTACGGGCGGTTTTATTACGCGCAGCCGGCTTGCGGAACAGGCAGTGTAATGGCGGGGCTGACGTATAATTCGGTGGGCGATTTATACCTTACCGATGAACTCGGCGAGCCTGTGGAGCGCATGGATAATTATGATGCGGTTCTTACGGGTGTTTTTTCTTTTAAGGCAGGCAGCAAGTTAAGCGGAGGCATTGCGCTGAATGCCGCGGCTTCGCGTATTCATGAAGCGGATAATTACGGAATGGGAATAAACCTGGGGCTGCTGCACAGGAATTTTGAGAAACGCTACCTTCTGGGGGCGTCGCTGGAAAATCTGGGATTTAATACGTCTTACGGAGATAAAATTGTTTCATGGCCGCTTCTTTTCAGGGCGGGGTACGGAATGTATATGTTTCAGCATCAAAAAGACACCGTGCTGCTGTTCGTGGAAGAGGTTATTTATCTTATTGAAAACGAAGGCGCGGAAACCGCGCTGGGGATGGAAGTTATTTACAGGGAGTTTTTTACGGTCCGGCTGGGTTATATTTTCGGAAGGGATGAAGGAAGGCTTTCGCTGGGCGCCGGAGTAAAATACGATCGGTTTGATATTGATTATGCGTACCAGCCTTATTTTGTCGCGGACAACGCGCACAGGTTTACCGTCAGCATCAGGTTTTAAATAAAAGCGGAGAGCAGCCATTGGATGAAGAAGAGATAATAAAAAGGATAAAAGACGGCGAAACAGAACTGTTCAGCCATATAGTGAACAAGTATAAGAAGGTGGTTTATAATCACGCGGTAAGTTTTCTGCGCAATTTTCAGGACGCGGAAGACGCTGCGCAGGAAGTATTCATAAACGTATTTAATTATCTGCCTAAATTCAGGGGTGATTCAAAGATAGGCACCTGGATATACAGAATAACCGTAAATGTCTGCACGAACAGGCTGAAGCAGATTAAAAGAAGACAGTCGCGGATGCTGGACCGGACCAAAGAAGACGAAGAAAATATAGGGAGTCTTCTTGAAGCGGTTGCGGAAAAGGAAGATAAAAAACCGGATAATATTCTTGTGACCAGCGAACTCAGAGAAATGGTATTCAGAAGAATAAATGAACTTTCGGATGAACAAAAGCAGGTTATTATTATGAGGGACATAAACGGTTTGTCATACGAGGAAACAGCACGTGTCATGAAAATATCCGAGTCCGCGGTGAAAAGCAAGCTTTTCAGGGCAAGGGAAAAGCTGCGGGAAAAACTGGAAAAAGATGATGTTTTATAAAAAAATACCGAAACCTTTTTAACGTACAAATGTCATAACTAACAAGGATGGTGAAAAATATGAGCAGGAAAGTTAAGTGCGAAAAACTGAAAGAAAGCATTTCCGCTTATGTTGACGGATATTTATCCGGTTCAGAAGCGGATAAAACAGAAAAACATATAAATGAATGCGGCAAATGCGCCGGATATTACAGGAGTTATAAATCCATAAAAACAGCGCTGGATGTAGATTTTATTGAGCCGGAATATCTTGAATCAAAGATAATGGCAGCTGTAAGACAGAATACCGGAAATAAAAGAAAGGCTTTATTGCCGCTTTTTAAAACAAAAATCCCGGCATACGGGATGTCATTTTCGCTTGCGGCGGTTATTGTTGCGGCGGCCTTCCTTATATATAATACATCCGTAAAAGAACCTGTATTTGAAACAGCCGAAAATACTCTGCCGCAGGAAGAGGCTGTTTCCGCAGCATCCGGAGATATTGAGAAAAATAATGCCAAAAAACCTGCTTATAATGAATCGCAAAGAGAAAAAACCGTATTAAAAAAAGTAGAAGAAGAAGCTCCGGAAAGTGCGGAAAAAACATTAAAACCGGCAAAAAAAGAAGTTCCCGTGTATGTTTACAGCCCTCCGGAAAAAAGTGAGGAAAAAGACAGTGCTGTTTCCGGAAAAAGCAGCGAAGATACCGCAATCCGCAAAGACACGGAGTTTTATGCCGCAAAAACAGGCGAAACACCGGGAATAACCCCCCGGCTGGAAGAGGAAAAAGCGGTTGTGGCAAATAATCTTTTGAACCCTTATTCGGGATCGCCGGCGGTTATAAGAGTGAAAGTGGAGGAAACGGCATTTGTAAGGGTGATTATTTATGATAAAAACGTGCGGATCGTTAAAACTCTTGTGCGGGAGGATAAAGCACCCGGAGTATATGAAATACCGTGGTACGGAAAAAACGAAGGCAATGAGATAGTGCGCGAAGGTGTTTATTTTGTCTTAATACAGATCGGCAGACGGGTTATTAAAGAGAATATAGTGGTGTCAAGATGATGTGCGAGCCGGCAGACGCTATCCGAAAAACGGGAATAATGCGGTTGACATATTAAGTGAATTGAAATAAAATATTTGAACGTATATTTATGTCTGTCCGGCATGTTTTATGGATGCAGGCATATACGAGGCAGTTTGCCTCTATATATAATATAAGAAAATATAATGCGATTTCCAAGGAGGAAACTTTATGCGTCAAAGTAAACTAATTGTTTTTATTTCAGCTGTTTTTATTCTTGCGTTTGGTTCGGCGGCAGTTGCTGCGCCGATGCATGTTACTTATTCTCACGGGATACAGGTAACTGACGGTGAGTCTTATACCTCTAACCTTAATACCATCTGGGGCAGTTATAAGAATAAGTTTGTAACTTCGGACGGAGCAGACGGGGATTTAAGAGTAAAAAGGCCGGAATCAGGCGGAGCAACGGGAGGATTCGGAGATACTGTTTCCGAGGGTATGGGATACGGTATGCTTCTCGCTATTTACTTTGATGACAAAACAACCTTTGACGGATTATTTGAATATGTACTTGACCACTTGAACTCCCGCCAGCTTATGGCATGGCGCGTGGATGAAAACGGCAATATTGTTGACGCCGGCGCCGCTACTGATGCTGACACTGATATTGCGTTTGCGCTTATACAGGCGTCCAAAAGATGGGGCGGCGCTCCTGAAGGGCGCAGTATAACATATGCGCAGTATGCAACAAACCACCTGAGTAAAATCAAACAGTATTGCATTGCGGATGATAACAGCCTGAAACCCGGAGACGTATGGGATGATCACGAGTTTCCTTCCTATTATTCAGAAGCTTTTTACAGGGAATACAATGTACACGAAGGCAATACAAGCTGGGACAGCCTTATATCAATGTGCAATCAGCATATTCTTGCAAATCAGAATTCTTCAAACGGTCTTACCTCGGAAACAGCCAACCAGGATGGCACAAGAAAGGATGACAATTACGGCTATAATGCGTGCCGCACACCTATGAGATACGCGATTGATTATATATGGAACGGCGATTCAACAGCCGGCACTGTAATAGACAGAGAAGCGTCATTTTTTGAGAATACTGCGGCCACTGATATCGGCGACGGATATTCAGTGAGCACCGGCAGCAAGACCAGCAATAATAATAATGCTACTTTTATAGGCCCAATTGGGTGTGCTTTTATGAGAGGTTCCGCTTATCAGGCAAAACTTGATGAGTATTTTTCAAGAACAGCCCAGCAGGTTAACAATCACATCAGCAGTGATGAGTATTATAATTCTTCGGTCGGACTTCTTTCGCTGCTTATAATGTCCGGGCATTTTCCGAAAGATTTCGGCTCGGTAGATACGCCTACCAATACTAATACTCCTGACCCGAGCCTTCCCACAAACACTCCGACTGAAGTGCCTGAAGGCGACTGTGTACTTGACGACGGTGAAGACGGCGACAACGAGAATTATTTCGGCGGTTTTTGGTATACATATGCAGACGGCCGCGACTTAACCACAGTATCTCCGGATCCGCTTACAACATTTGCAATGACAGAAGGAGGATACGATGGTTCTCTTTATGCGGCAAATATAACAGGCGAAGTAGAGCCGGTGGATGCACCGAGTTATCCTTCCGCGGGAATGGGCACGCAGCTGAATCCTGATGCGGGAGCGCCGCCTGACGGCACGAGCGAAGTGACGGATATATCCAGCTGCAGCGGAATAAGATTCTACGCAAAAGGCGACGGCAAGAGTTATGTAATAAAATTGCCCTATACGGATGATGCGGGGGATTCGCTTACAGAATATGATGATTACCTGTACAGCTTTACGGCAGAGGATACATGGACAGAAGTAGATGTTCCGTTTGCGTTTATGGCGCAGGGAGGCTGGGGAACGGAAGTGGATATTGCCATAGTGCTTGAAAACGCAAAAGAGTTCCAGTGGCAGACAGATTTTAATCCGGATACAGGTACAGAAACATATGATCTGTGGATAGACGATATAGTGGTATACGGCTGCGATGCATGTCCTGAACCGCCGGTAGAACCGACGGATACGGAAACATCAACCCCGACAGAAACGGATACAATTGCGGCTGACGCTACAGAAACACATACATTCACAAATACAGATACATTTACGGTAACAGACACACCGACAGAAACACATACAATACCCGCGGACGCAACCGCGACATTCACACCGACAGATTTACCGTCGG
>CAYTNY010000111.1:0-6389 GCA_964439215.1 uncultured Spirochaetia bacterium | reverse complement strand
ACTTACGCGCGTGCCCGTTTCAAATGTATTCACGTTCCGGGAAGGCGCATGGGCCATTCTCAGCGATAACGGGGGAGGTGCGCTGCGCTGCTTGACATGACTACATCCGTGAGTATACTTGCACATATAACTTAAAATATAATTTATATTCAGGGAGACGGGCACATGAAAAAAGTGAAAATAGCGTTTTTTGACGCGAAAAGTTATGACAGGGAATTTTTTGACAGGGCAAACAAGGAGAAAAAATACAGTATAAAATATTTTCCCAACAGGCTGGATCCTGACACTGTCGGGCTCACGAAAGATTATAATGCGGCTGTATGTTTTGTGAATGATGTGCTTAATAAGACTGTTATAGAAAAACTGGCTGAAAATGGAATAAAACTGATTGCGTTAAGATCGGCAGGATATAATAATGTGGATTTCAGGGCCGCGTATAAAAAAATACATGTCATGCATGTCCCTGCTTATTCTCCCAATGCTGTGGCGGAGCATGCTGTAGGGCTTATGATGTCTTTGAACAGAAAAATACACAAAGCGTATTACCGGACAAAGGATAATAATTTTTCAATAAGCGGTTTTGTGGGCTTCGGAATGAAGGGCAAAACCGCGGGGGTTATAGGCACCGGAAAGATAGGAAAGGAAGTCATACGGATACTCAATGGTTTTGGCATGGATGTAAAGGCTTATGATAAATATCCCGACAGGGAATATGCCTCAAAAAACGGTTATTCCTATGCCGGTCTTGATACTGTATTCAGAAAATCGGATATAATAACTCTGCACAGTCCGCTGAATAAAGAAACAAAAAATATAATCAACAAGACCGCTATATCCAAAATGAAGAAAGGAGTAATGCTTATAAATACCGGGAGAGGCGGGTTGATAGATACAAAAGCCCTGATAGAAGGGCTCAAAACAAATAAGGTCGGCTATGCAGGGCTGGATGTGTATGAAGAGGAGGACAAATACTTTTTTGAGGATTATTCATCCCGTACTGTTACGGACGATGTACTGGCAAGGCTTCTTACTTTTAATAATGTTTTAATAACATCACATCAGGGTTTTTTTACAAAGGAGGCCATGGATAAAATAGCGGAAGACACTCTGTCAAACATAGAGGCTTTTGCAAAAGGGAAAAGGCTTGATAATGAAATATGCCTTAAATGTAAAAGCAGAGAATGTCTCAAAGAAAAAACCGGCAGGTGTTTTTAATTCCTGCAAAAAAGGAGGGTAAAATGTACAGTTATGATGAGGTCAGAGGAAAAAATGTTTTTTTCAGCGGGGACGGAAAAGAAGGCGGAGCAATAAAGGAGATATACATAGATCCGGTGGAATTAAGAATATCCGGATTCAGTCTGGAAAGAGAGGGTAAGAAGTTTCTTCCTTATGAAAGAATTGAGTATTTTGAGAAGGACGCCGCCATGGCTGACAGTTCTTCCGGGCTGCGCGACCTGCGGACAGACAATCTGGTAGGCGGACACACCGTAAGAGGACAGACCATTGTAACCGAAAAAGGAAAGACCCTTGGCAGAATAGTTTCGTTTTATTTTGAAAAGGACGGAACTATAAGTTATTACACGGTTTCGGAAGGGATTTTCAGGGATATTGCGGACGGACACAGGCTTTTGCCGGGTGAGTGCGTGAAAGTTTTGGGGCCGGATGCTTTTATTGTGGATGATGAAGTTGAAAATATAGTAAAAGAGATAAAGGAAGGCGGAGCCATAGAAGCGGCATCAAAGCTGGCGGATTCTTTCAAGGAAAAGATTCAAAAGTTCAGAAAAAAAATGGAAAGCGAAGCTAAAGCCTCCGGCAGGCATGGCAAAAATAAATTATCAGAAATGAAAGCAAAAACAAAAAAAACATCAGAAAAATTCAAGAAAGAGACAGAGGCTAAATCCGAGGAAATAAGAAAAAAAGGGAAAAAGGCCGGGGAACGGATTGAAAACAGGATGGAAGAAGCAAGAGATGAAGCCAAACTAAAGGCCCGTAAAACAGGCAGAAAGAGCAGTGAGAAAACACGGGACTATGCTGAGAAAGTGAAAAAATTTGCGGGTGAGTCCCGGAAAAAAACAAAAAAGACCGCGGAAAAAGCCGGAAAAAGCATTCAAAAAGGAATAAAAAAAGCAGGGAAAAAATTAAAAGGATGAATTAAGAAATAGTATGATGCATTAAAATCCCGAAAAAGGAGAAATGAAGTGGAAAAAAAATATACCGGCCCCATGCATCCGGAGGTGAAATCGGAAAACCCGGCAGGTGTCATAAGTGCGGAATGGAATTAACCGATGAAAACTCAGAAAATGACAGCACAAAACACGGTTCTGATATGAAAAAAGAACATACAGAACATAAAAATCATAAAAAACACGATCATTCCGATCACCATAAGCATATGGCGGATGATTTTAAAAAACGGTTTTTTATTTCACTTGCGGCAACTCTGCCGGTACTCGCGCTTTCTCCGATGATACAGGCTTTTCTGGGAATAGAGGGGATTATTGCATTTCCGGGTGATAAGTATGTACTGTTTGTTTTATCCGCGTTGATCTATTTCTACGGAGGGATACCGTTTTTGAGCGGGCTTTTCAGCGAACTGAAAAAGAAAAGCCCGGGCATGATGACGCTTATAGGTCTGGCAATAAGCGTGGCTTTTATATACAGTTCCTTTGTTGTTTTCGGCGTGCCGGGGCGGGTATTTTTCTGGGAAACAGTAACTCTTATAGATGTGATGCTTTTGGGCCACTGGATAGAGATGAAATCAATAATGGGCGCCTCTAACGCGCTTTCCGAACTGGCCAAGCTTATGCCTGACAGCGCTCACAGGATGAAACAAAACGGAGATACTCAAGAAGTGAAAATAGACGAGCTGAATGAAGGCGACGCTGTTCTGGTGAAACCCGGAGAAAAAATACCCGTGGACGGGATTATAAAAAAAGGCAGTTCATCCGTAAATGAAGCCATGATAACAGGGGAATCAAAACCTGTTGAAAAAAAAGAAGGTGATAAGGTTACAGGCGGAGCAATAAACGGCGAAGGCTCCATGGAAATAAAGGTGGAGAAAAAAGGAGAGGGTTCTTATCTTGCGCAGGTGGTAAAACTGGTTAAGGAAGCGCAGGAAAGCAAATCCAAAACACAGCATCTGGCTGACCGGGCCGCTTTCTGGCTGACTATCATTGCCATATCAGCGGGTACTGTGACTCTTTTCGTGTGGTTTGTCTTTACAGGCAAAGAATTTGTTTTTGCCCTGGAAAGGGCGGTGACTGTTATGGTAATAACGTGCCCGCATGCTTTAGGGCTTGCCATACCTCTTGTTGCCGCGGTTTCAACATCCATAGCGGCGAACAGAGGATTTCTTATACGCAACCGGGCGGGGTTTGAGGCGGCGCGCGGCATAGGAACCATTGTTTTTGACAAGACAGGAACTCTGACCGAGGGTAAATTCGGTGTTACGGGAAAGGCGGTATTTTCCGGAGAAATAGACGAGGAAGAACTTATGAAATATGCCGCTTCTGTTGAATCGCAGTCAGAACACCCGATAGCAAAGGGGATAACAGAGTCTTTCAAAGGCGAAAAGTATACTGTGGAAAATTTTAAAGCGATTACGGGAAAGGGCGCTTCCGCCAAAGTAAATTCCAAAGAAATAAAAATTGTAAGCGGCGGTTATCTTAAGGAAAATAATATAAAAGTGGATGAATCAAAAATTTCCGAACTGAAGAAAAAAAAGGAGACCATTGTTTATGTGCTTATAAATGATGAACCTGCCGGCGCCGTAACATTATCGGATATAATAAGGCAGACTTCCCGTGAAACCGTAAAACAGCTCAAAGGAATGGGTATTGAAGTGCTTATGATCACCGGTGATTCAGAATCAATCGCGGCTAAAGCAGCGGAAGAACTGGAGCTTGACGGATATTTCGCGGGCGTGCTTCCTGATGAAAAGCAGAAAAAAATAAAGGAACTGAAGAAAAAAGGAAAAAAAGTAGCCATGACAGGAGACGGAGTAAATGATGCCCCTGCCTTGGCTGAAGCGGATATTGGGATAGCGATAGGAGCGGGAACCGATGTTGCGGCGGAAACCGCGGACATAATACTGGTGAAATCAGACCCAAAAGATGTACTCAACCTGATAAAACTTTCACGGGCATCTTACAGGAAAATGATTCAGAATCTTGCGTGGGCAACGGGTTATAATGCTTTTGCGATCCCGCTTGCCGCGGGAGTGCTGTATGCATGGGGAGTTCTTTTGTCGCCTGCATTCGGCGCTGTTCTTATGTCAGCCAGTACGGTTATAGTCGCGGTCAACGCGCGGCTGCTTAAAATAAAATAAATTATCCGCCGAAGAAACGCAGGAGGCAGTCCGCAGGGGAAATAAGCAAGTCAGAGTTTGAAAACATTTAAAAAGACCTGCCGTAAAAAATTATTCGGCTTAAAAATCAAAAATATCTTTTCGGTGTTTTATTGAGCCTATGTTTTTCGGGGGCCAGTATATAAAAAACGCTTTGCCTCTCAGGTTTTTTTTCGGAAGAAATCCAAAAAAACGCGAATCACCCGAAAAATCCCTGTTATCGCCCATTACGAAATAGTGTCCTTCGGGTACGGTGACGGGGCCAAATGAATCCCTGTATGAAACAAAGCCCGGGAGCATGCGTTTGTCTTTGTGTGCTTTATATGTCTCGTCAGGGTATTTTCCGTTTACAAAAAGCTGCTTGAGCTTTATCTCAATGACATCTCCGGGAATCCCGACCACTCTTTTGATCATCATTATATTGCTGTCCGGCCGCGGGTCCCTGAATATGACAACTTCCCCTCTTTGGGGCTCTGAAAACGGGAATATGAGGCTGTCGGAAAACGGATTGTATATGCCGTATTGGTATTTGAGTGCTATTGGATGGTCGCCGATTTTTATGGTCTCTTCCATAGATCCGGTCGGAACCACGAAAGTCTGCAGGATAAATGTTCTTAAGAGCGTTGCGATTATCATAGCCTCAAATCCCACGGTTATCCAGTCTCTGGCAGGATGTTTTTTATCCATTTTGAATACGAATTTTACAAGGATGTATCCGATTGCAAGAAGCGCAAAAAGGCTCCGGTAAATTATTTCCATGTAATCAACAGGCATCACGGCTCTCCTTTGAAAATGTATTTTAATTTCCGGCGGTTATTCCGGGGAAAATATTTCTTCTATTTTTCTTTCGAAAAACACGGAAATTTTAAAAGCCAGGGGCAGGGAAGGGTCGTATTTCCCGTTTTCTATGGCAATAATGGTCTGCCTGGAAACCCCAATTTTTTTTCCTAAATCTTCCTGTGTTATTTTTGACGCTGAACGCAGTTCTTTCAGGCGGTTTTTCATATTATTCCATATGCTTTCTGTTCATTATGTAATAAGCCGCAATATCAACAAACAAGATCAAGAGTATGCTTGCCTGCAGAGTGTATCCGACCGCGCTTAAGACGGGATTTCCGTTTTTGCCCAGAACAACAAGAATAAAAGCAGGCAGGGCCGCGGCCATAACATAAAAAATCAAGGCTGCCCGCGATGATTCACAGCGCAGCCTGCGGTCTCTTTCGTCTTCTGTTAAATCTGAATGAAATTTTCTTCTTATGCCCAGCGCGATTATCACGGATAAAAGAACAGCGCCCGCCGCGATAAGGATTTCATTTGTAATTAATGTCGTTATGATTACTGCCGCAATGAAAATCATAATAAAAAGCATTGAAAGGTCATACTCTTTTCTTGTCACTTTCCGCCTCCTTGTAATGTAAAGTCAACTTGACATTAACAATTGTAAAGCACACTTTACATATTGTCAAGAAAAAAGCACTAAAATTTGACAATGTTGTATTTTTTAAACACAATTCCGATAGATACTAAAAAACGTATCTTGGAGAATTAAAAGAATATGGAACAGCTGAAATCCGCGCTGCTGAAAAAAGTTTCCGGACTCAATATGAAGGCTGTGGCAGCGGATGTCTCCCCCTTTCTCTTTTCAAAAAACAGATGAGAACAGGGTCTTGTATTTTGAGGATTTTGTAAAAAGCCTGAAATAAAGATAAAACAAAAAACCACCGCCGCATAAAGCATCTTTGCCTGATAGGACATTTCTATTTTGCGGACACACCCGGCAAAGTCTTGACAAAGTATTTACAAAAAAGTATTATAAAATTAACTTTTAAGGAGGGTTTATCTTGAAAAAACTATGGGTCTTCTCACCCCGGTGCCGTTAATGCATACCACATTTATTTCGCCGCTGCCTCCCCCTTTAACATATAGAAATGCCGGCTTTGGCAGTTTTAAAGAGGCTGTTAACGCGGGAATATTTAACAGCTGTTTTTCCCCTCTCCCTCTATGGGAGAGGATAGAGTATGTTACAGGCGGTTTTGTGCCTGTT
>CAYTNY010000110.1:0-6401 GCA_964439215.1 uncultured Spirochaetia bacterium | reverse complement strand
TGTTTTAAGCATTAACTTGTATTACAAAGTATCCTGCCGCTGCTTAACCCTCTCCAAGAGTATGTAACAGGCAAAAAACCGCCTGTAACATACTCTGTCCTCTCCCATAGAGGGAGAGGGGGATGCAGCGGCTATTGGTTTTAATGTGTTTGCGAAGGTGTGGCAGCCGCATTCTTTAGGGCGCGCAGTTTTTAAAAGAATTAACTGCCGCAGGCATACTGCAAGATCAAAACCCGTGAGCCCGTTTAAAATGTATTCGCGTTCCGGGAGGGCACATGGGCCCTCCCCTACAAAAAACGGCTGTTGCACGCATCTCCTGTTTAATCGTCAAATTATATCATACAGTGTTCAGCCGCTGCTTAACCCCCTCTATAAAATCCCCCTGCCCCCTTTTAGAAAAGGGGGTAAAAAAACAAAAGACTGCCTGTAACATACTCTATCCTCCTCCATAGAGGCGGAGGGTATACTAATTCCCTCTCCTTCAACGAGCAAAGGATGAATGCTTGCATGCTTTGCCGGTGCTTACTTTAAATATAATCAAAAAAATACCGAAAAAAATTAGAGAGAGTTATATTTCAATGTGTTTCCGGATGTTTCAGGTGTTGCAATTCATTTTACATTTCAGTTTATAATTTTATGAAAGTAAAACTGCCGGCAGAAAACGGATGATTTTATGCGGGTATACCGTAAAAAACTTTTCAAATATATTATAGACTGTAAGATTAAAAAATGTTATATTTATCAAATAATTACCGGAAATAAGAATGTTATATATTTGAAACATAAAAAAATCAGGAGGCGGAACGTGAATCAGGTGAAGTTTTTATTAAATGAGAAAGACATGCCAAACGCATGGTACAACATATTGCCGGATCTGCCGAGGCCCATTGATCCTTATCTTCATCCCGGAACAATGAAACCCATAGGGCCCGAAGATCTGGCGCCGCTGTTTCCCATGGAATGTATAAAACAGGAGGTATCCGCGGAAAACTGGATAGACATCCCCGGTGAAGTTCTTGATATTTACAGACTGTGGAGGCCTTCGCCTCTTTACAGAGCGTATAGTCTTGAAAAAGCGCTGGATACACCGGCTAAAATTTATTATAAGTACGAAGGTGTATCTCCGGCCGGGAGCCATAAGCCAAATACAGCTATTGCACAGGCGTATTACAATAAAAAAGAGGGCGTTAAAAGGATAGCAACGGAAACAGGGGCGGGGCAGTGGGGCTCCGCATTGTCGCTTGCCGGCGCGCTTTTGGGTATAGACATAGAAGTTTATATGGTAAGAGTAAGTTATGACCAGAAACCGTACAGAAAACTGATGATGGAAACCTGGGGCGGACAGGTCTTTGCGTCTCCCACCGACAGAACGGATATAGGCAAAAAAATACTTGCGGAAGATCCTGATTCTCCGGGTTCGCTGGGTATCGCAATATCGGAAGCCGTTGAAGTTGCGGCAAAAAATGAAGATACAAAATACAGCCTCGGCAGTGTTTTGAACCATGTTATGCTTCATCAGACCATTATAGGGCTTGAAGCAAAAAAACAGATGGAAATGGCGGGTGATTATCCGGATGTTATTCTGGCAGCCTGCGGCGGCGGCAGTAATTTTTCCGGAATAAGTTTTCCGTTTTTACAGGATAAATTAAAAAGCGGAAAAACGGATCTTCGGGTTGTGGCGGTTGAACCGAGCGCCTGTCCGACGCTTACAAGAGGAGCATATGCCTATGATTTCGGCGATACCGGCGAAATGGCGCCCATCGCAAAGATGTTTACCCTGGGGCATAAATTTATTCCCGCGGGCATACACGCCGGCGGATTAAGATATCACGGGGATTCGCCGATCGTAAGTCTTTTGCATAAAGAAAAAGTGATTGAGGCAATGGCGCTTGATCAGGTCCCCTGTTTTCAGTCTGCCATTCTTTTTTCAAAGACCGAAGGTATAATACCGGCTCCTGAAAGCTCCCACGCTATTCATGGCGCGGTTATTGAAGCGCTGAAAGCCAAAGAAAGCGGAGAAAAGAAAACAATTCTTTTTAACTTAAGCGGGCACGGCAATTTTGATTTTGCGGCTTATGAAAATTATCTGTCGGGTAACCTTAAAGATACGCCCCTTACCCAGGAATCGGTTGACAAGGGGCTCACAAGCCTGCCTAAAATACCGGAATAGATTAAAAAAGAGGTGAGATATGTTTAGAGGGGTATTTTTTACGGTGTTTTTTTTCGCCGCGGTTTCTGTTTTTGCGGGGCCGTGGGGAATGCCGATGGAAACACTGCACAGGGATATAGGTGTAAGGGCCCTTGGGATGGGTGGAGCCTATACGGCTGACAGCAGGGATGCATCGGCGTATTACTGGAACGCCTCGTTTCTTGATGAACTTACCGCGAATATTTTTTTTACTTCGTTTGAAACTCTTATGGAGGGCGCCAATGCGGAGGTTTTGTCTTTTGCCGCGCCTTTGGGAAAAAACGGAGGTATTGGAGCGGGAGTGGAAATAATTAATTTCGGCGATTATGAACAGGTGAATGAGCTGGGGGATGTTGAAGGTACGGAATCCAACAGGGATATAACAGCTGCCGTAAGTTACGGCAGGAATCTTTTTTCGGGGATAAAAGGCGGGATGAGTATAAAAACAATAACCAGGAAAATGGGCGCGGAAAATTATACGGGGTTTAACGCTGATGTGGGTTTGTATAGATCTTTTGGCGGGCGTTTCGCCGCGGGTTTGAATATAAAAAATATAATTCCAACGGGTATTATGTATTCGGAATCCGAAGAGGATTTTGTGAGTTCCGCAAGGCTGGGTCTGTCTTTTAAAACAGCAGAGGGAAAACTGAAGCTGAACGCTGATGTTGAAAAATATTTTATTGATGTTATTCCCGTTGTTTGTGTCGGGGCGGAATACAGGGTCCTGGATATGCTGTATATCAGAACAGGGCTGAACGCGGCCGCGGATCGTAATAATTTATCGGGCGGAATCGGTGTGGAATATGCGGGATTTGTATTTGATTATGCGGTTGTTGCCGCGGAGGAAATGATATCCCATAAAGCAGCTCTTTCCTATGTTTTTGGCGGCTATGAATTGGCTGTAAAGCCCGAGCCTGAAGTGTTTTCTCCGGTTGGCGGCAACAAAAAAACTTATCTGCGGATAAAAGCGGATACAAAATATGAAATATTTAAGTGGAAACTGGAAATAAAGAACAGTGAAGGGGATGTTGTGAAGTCATGGGAGGGCGCGGGAGCGCCTGATGATGCGTATACATGGGACGGCCTGACAAGGGACGGTCTTCCTGAAAAAGACGGTATATATAAAGCCGTTCTTACAGTCACGGACGAAAATGATACAATACTGAAATCAGAGAAGTCGGAAATAAAAATATCTACAATGAGGGAGCGTTTAAATCCGCTGTTTGACTGATCAGCGGGATGTGCGCCTGTCTTTTGTTACCGGTTTGGATTCTTTGCGCCGGTCTTTTGAATAAAGAACCAGATTTTCTCCGGTTTTTCTGTAAAGCTGCTTGGTTATTTTATCAAAAAATAAATTTCCGCCCAATGGCATGAAGTTTTTGTTCGTTTTATTGTATTTTCTTTTTTCCTGTGCGACAGGGGCGTCTTTTGTTCTCCTGTCGTGGCGCAGAAAAACAAACCTGCTGCCCATGCTTTTTACTATTGCCTTTTCCTTTGAATCAAAATAAATATTCCCTTCAAGCTTTATGTATCTTTCCGCCATTTTGAGAACCTCCTTTTAATATCTGTTTTTAAGTTTTAAGATATGATCCTGTATTCTTGAAATATCCGATCGGCTCAGCGATAGTATTTTCAGCCCCGCTCTGTATGCGGAGGCGCCTTTTATATTTTTCTCCACGTGGCACACTTCCGACAGGATTTTCACCGGTTTTTGTACGCTTGAGATAAAAAGGTCAACTATTATTTTCTGGCCTTTTTGCAGCGGCTCCCCGCTGAGTATTGACAGCCCGCCCCGGCTTATGTCTTCTGTTATGGCATTTATTAATGAGCCTCTGTGCTGTACATTTTTAAGCATTTCAATGGTTGTGTTTTTGTAGTCGGAAGAATTGCTTACAATCCCGCGGGTATCATCCACGGGATAGTAAACAACCTTTATGGTATCTTTTAATCTTGTAAACTCACGTTTTTCGAGCCATCCTTTTTTTGGGGGCATAATATCTCTTTTTCTTTTTTTGTTTTTTTGGAACTGTTTTAGGTTCAAGTGTCCGGGTTATTTTTTCTCCGGGCTTTCTCTGCAGGTATTCAGGAGGGTGTATGACCCCCATTGATATTACTGCTTTAAGCCCGTCTTCTACGCTTAGATTTAAAAGTGTAATCTGCTTTATCGGCACCAGAATAAGGTATCCTGAGGTTGGGTTCGGTGTTGTAGGCATAAAAACATGCACTATATCGTTGTTCTGTTTGGAGGTTTTTAGCCTGACAATTTCCGAAGAAGTCATAAAACCCATGGCATAAATACCGTAAAACGGGTAGTAAACAAGCACGACCTGTTCAAAGGACTTGCTTTTTCCTGAAAAAAGCCCGTCGCTTATCTGTTTTATACCTCTGAATATTGTGCGTACTATGGGAATTTTTGAAATAATTTTTTCATATATATTTACAATGCCTCTGCCAAAGTAATTTGTTGTTATAAGGCCTGTAAACCAGATTCCTACAAGAAGAGTGATAAGGCCCAGTCCGGGAATGGATATATTGAAATATTCCCGGATGTATTTACCCAGTATAGAGTCAAGTTTATCAAGTAAAAACAGCATAATTACAATAGAAAGGAATACAGGCAGGATCACGATCAGCCCTGCAAAGAATTTTGATGTTATATCAGCGGAAATTTTTTTAAATATTTTTTTATTCATTATATCCTCCAAAATCCGGGAAATTAATCAATAAGATTATATAGTATAAAGCTTAAAAAAACAAGAAAAAATAAATAAAAAAAATCTGTGACTCAGGTCACAGATTTGATTTAAGAAAAACAGGAAACCCCTTTTATAAAAGGAAAAAATGTTGACTTATACATTTTAAAACAGTATAATTTTTGTACAGGATATTAGTATATTAATGTAAGAATAAAAACACAGAAATGCAGCAATTTGAAAGTGAAAAAGAGACAGGAATATTTTTGTTAGTTTTGCAATTTGACAAAATAACTGACAAACAAGAAGGAGTATTATGCTTTTAAGCGTAAAAAGCAAATCGCCGATAGAAGCCGGAACAGGGATATTAAAAATATTACTGTTTGTAATTATAATCGCTTTTATATTTTTATCTCAGACAAAATTATATGGGGCCTGCTCAACGGTTGAAAGTGTTTCCGTGACAGAAAGCTGTTATACCGCGGGTGAAACACTTGATGTTACAATCACGATTAAAAATAACCAGAGTTATACGGCGGATCATCTGGGAGAGACAGGCGGTATTGTTGAGGACATAGGCACAAATACAAGCAATGCCGACTACAGGAGCATAAGGCAGTGGTAAAAAGAATTATTTTCCTGACAGCGCTTGTTTTTATAGCGGCACAGGCTTTTGGAGCGGCGCAGATACAGAATCTGTCTGTGTCAGGAACCTGCTATACAGCAGGGCAGTATATTACTGTCAGTTTTGAGGCTTCTGCGGCAACCGCAAACAACTGGATAAATGCGGATATAGTTTTTTCTGATGACAACACAAGAGAATATACGGATGATGCGGTTCTTACATCTGAAGGAACTTATGATCAGGATCTGGCATCTCCGGATAGTGACGGTCATACGGGATATTATGTACTGCAGCCGTCAGATACGAATTTTCATCAGATAGATATAGTTGTCAAAGTTCCGGAAGGGTATTCGGGTTCTTATTATGTTTTTGCGGCAGTAAGGGAAACAGATGAAGTGACTCTTACTTCGAGTGAGGATTTGTATGATGCGGTGGCGTCCACGACAATGGATGAATGCGATCCCACAACAACTGTGACAGAAACCGTAACCGAGACCGTGACACAGACAATCACGCCTACGATGACGCAGACATCTACCGAAACTGTGACACAAACGGCAACCGAAACAATAACGAAAACCGCGACTGAAACCGCAACAGAAACAATAACCGAAACAGTGACACAAACATCAACGCCGACAGAGACAATAACACAAACAGCCACGCAAACCGCGACAGAGACAGTTACTGAAACAATAACCGAAACAGCAACCCAGACAACAACCGAGACAGCAACTGAGACTATAACTGAAACAACAACAGAAACCGCAACGCAGACAGTGACTGAAACTGTAACAGAGACGATCACACAAACTGTAACCGCAACAATAACCGAGACGGCAACTGAAACAGTGACGCCTACAGTAACGCAGACGTCAACAGACACGCCTGAAGA
>CAYTNY010000109.1:0-6481 GCA_964439215.1 uncultured Spirochaetia bacterium | reverse complement strand
TTTTTATTTAAGTTTATCACAGCTTAAATCAAAGCTCAATGTTTAAGAAAAACTGTGTCAGCGCCGAATAAGGTTCTGAACGTCAAGCCATAAACTCTTCATTTTCCTTTTTCTCACACTTCCGCCGGTTTTGCCCACTTCCCTCTTTTGAAAATAACAAGCCCCGCAATCCCCTGAAAAGCAAAAGCACAGGCAATGGATATATATATTCCTCTCTCCGCTATTTCCGGTATCCCCGTAAGAAATACCGCAAGCGGTATCTGCAGAGCAAAAAACGCCCCCAGATTTATGTACATCCCGATTTTCGTCCTGCCCGCGCCGTTAAATCCCATTGCCGTGATTATGCCTATGCCCATAAGAATATACGCGGGCGTCACGTGCCTCAAATATTCCGAGCCATAGCTTACAACGCGTTCATCCGCGTTAAATATTCCTATTATCCGCTCCGAAAAAATAAAAAACAGTATGAAAGCCGAAACAGTCACGTACGATATCATTTTTATCCCCGTTTTAATACTTGCCGCGGGCCTTTCGTGCCTTCCCGCTCCCATATTATGCCCGACCATTATGGAAACCGAAGAGCCTATTGACCATGCAAAAAACATAACAAAAACATCCAGTCTGCCGCCTATTCCGAATGCCGCAATAAATTCATCGCCGTAACCCGAGGCTATGCGCAGCATTGTAAGTACGGTCAGATTCGCTATCAGACCCTGCGCCATTGCCGGAACAGAAATCAGAAGATATTTTCTGCATATGCTCAGATCCGGTTTCAGCCCGCCGGGATCAAATCTGACAGCCCCTTTGCCGCTGAAAAAACGATACAATACATAGGCGCAGGGTATTATTATTGATATAAAATAAGCAACAGCCGCGCCTTTAATCCCCATCGCGGGCATACCCAACAGTCCGAATATAAACACGGGATCCAGAATGAAATTTATCAAAAGAGCCGTGCCCGCAAGGTAAAGAGGCGCCATATTGTCTCCCGCTCCCCTGAAAGACGCCACGAACGTAAACAGTATTGACGCAAACAAAAAAGCCAGAAGCATAATAACCGTAAATTCTTTGGCGGATTTTAAGGTCTCGCCTTGGGCTCCGAAAAAAGAAAGAATATTCTCAAGAAAAAGCAGCATAATCGTTACATATACAACCGCATTAAGAAATGTCACTATTGTCATATTAAAAAGGGTCCTGCTCATTTTTTCATAATTCCGGCTTCCCGCATACCTGGATATCATTGCTATTGACCCGCCCATAAAACCGCCCTGCATTGACCAGAATATTGAAAATACTATTGACGATATAGCAATTGCCGAAAGCGCGCTGACTCCCACTTTTCCGACAAAAAATATATCGGCAAGCGATACCATATTCTGCATAACATTCAGCGCAAGAACCGGCCATGCCAGAAATATCAGGCCCTTAAAAATAGTTCCTTTTTCGAGCAGATCCGATGTTTTTTCAGTCATCTTGACTCCTGTGCAATTATATTTTACAGATAATTACCATATAAAAGTTTTAAAAGCAAGAATTATTTCAACGTTAAAGCAAACTGCGCCGGTATATACACCGCATCATTCTCTCTGTTTTTTTTTGAGTTTAAATAAACCTGTTCAGAATTATTTGATATGATTATACCCTGTTATTTAATACTGTCAAATTCCGGCTTCATACATAAACATAATTGTTCTTAAACTGACCTCGCATTTAAAACCAATCAAAAAGAATCCGTTATGCCTGTAAGCAAAAATCCTCCGTCTTTTTTTATAATGGAAAAAACAGATTCATCTCCGCTGCCGCCGTATGTTTTTGCCCACAGGCAGTTTCCTGCGGCATCAACGCGCACAGCATAAGCGTCATATCCGCCTCTGCCGAATGAAGTTGAGGCCCCCGCAATTATAAAATCCAATCCGCCGGCGCTGCATATTGCATAGGCTTCATCAAATCCCGGCCCGCCGATCGTTCGGGCGGCTATGCAATTGCCGTCCGGATCAGTTTTTACAAAGTACATATCGCTTTGCCCGCTTCCGAAAGAATAAGTCAGCCCCGCACCTGCCGGATTTCCCCGGCTGTCCCGGGCCGCGCCATATGCCCTGTCAAAATTTCTGCCTCCGAAATCTTTGATCCACTTAACATCCCCTTTTTCCCCGCGTCGGGCAATAACAAAACCTCCCTGAAAAGGCATCATACTCCCGGACTCTGCGGCAGTTATATAAGAGCCATCTTTTATCACAATTGAATAACATCCCCATTCCAGGCCCTTGCCGAATGTTTTTATCCATTCATAATTGCCTTCAGAATCGGATTTTACCGCAAAAAGTTCTTTTGCCTTCCCTTCATCCGAATAAGAACGCCCGGACCATATTTCACCTTTGTCAGCTGTTGTTTCCCTGAAACCCTCTTTTCCGATTTCTTCAAAAACAGCCTTCCCAGAATCACCGTTTATTTTTGTTATAAAATTATTCAGGAACTTCCCGCCGGTATCATACATATTTCCCGCAATAATAATTCCGCTGTCCCGCGTTGCCGCCGCAAGCTCTGCCCATTCATTATTCTGTGTGCCTATGCTCTCTTCCCGGAGTTTCCCGCCGTTTTCGTCTATTTCCAGTATATAAATATTAAAATCCTTCTGTCTGCCTTTGCCGGGCTTTGCCTTTTTCTTCACTTTTCCCCTGAATACCTCATCTTTTTTTTCAGGCGTCCTTACTGCGGTTTTTTCTTCAGAAACTTCTTCCAATGAAATACGCTCCTGCCCCGGACAGCGCGCCAAAAACAGTAGAATAATGCCTGCTGTAATAATAACAACTGAGATAATAACTGTTCTTTTCAAAACATCTCCCTTTTTTGATATGCTGGATTTTACATAAAACCCCGCAGATTTACAAGAAGATTTAAACCCGGCGTTAAAGAAACAAGGAGTGCGCCGGTTTTGTTTTCACTTTGAACTCTTGAACTTTGAACTTTGAACTTTTTTCCACTCTCCATAAACCAGATTTCTTTTGTCAAAGCCGCCCTTAAATGATAAAATGTTATAAATATTTATTCCGGGAGAAACAATGAATATAATTACGGAAAAACAGACAAAAAAAGCACTTGAACTTTCTCTTTTCGCGGTCATACTTCTTGTTCCTCTCGCGTTCTGGCTTCCTGCCCACGAATCATTTGAAATGCCCAAAAGCACGGTTTTTTACGTTCTTTTGGCCTGCGCGCTATTTTTTTTCTTCCTGAACAGAATCATCAGGAAAGACTTTTCCTTCACATACACGCCGTTTTCTTTTCCGGCGGCTGTTTTAACTTTTGTCTTTTTTCTTTCATTCATAAAAGGAACCGCGTTGAACGCCAACGCGGTTTCGCTTCACTGGCAGTTTTTTAAATTCATACTGGCGAATTTTATTTTTTATATGCTGCTTATAAACACATTTGCAAAAGAGCACGTTAAAAAAATACTTTTTTATATCTTTGCCGCGCATTTAATCATTATTTTTTACGGAATACTTCAGTTTTTCGGCTATGACTTCATACGATGGGTCTCTTTCGGAGAAGGGCGCGTCTACTCAACAATGGGCAATCCGGATTATATGTCCGCGCAGTTCACTATGCTCACTCCGTTGCTGCTCGCTTTTCTGATATCCGGCATAAAAAAATTCCGTAAATTCCTTGTGCTTGCCTATACCGCGCTTATGCTTTTTCTTATTCTGGCCGCCCAGGGACGAGGCGCGTGGCTGGGATTTATAGGCTCCACTTTTTATATGATCGCGGTTTTCGCATTTTTTTACGGAAAAGACTTTTTCAGAAAAAACCTTTACCTTCTCGGCATAATACTGGCATTCATAATCTTTCTCGGTGTGTTTTTTTCCGAACCCATAAAAAAAAGAATAGAACACGGGTTCAGCATGACATCAAATTCGGTCGCGGTAAGGCTCTTTTACTGGGAATCCGCACTGCAGATGGGTATGGCAAATCCGCTTCTCGGCGCGGGAGTGGGCGGTTTTTCCCTGAACACAACCTATTATCAGAGAAAGGTTCTTGACCGCTGGGAAGAGGCGCACCCTGAAATGGCGCGTATTGTTCAGCCCCATGTGGAACTTTATACCCACAATGATTTTCTTCAGACCTTTTCAGAAACAGGATTTATCGGGCTCGGGGTTTTTCTCTGGCTCTTTGCTGCTTTTTTCTTTTTGTGCTTTAAATCAGCAAAAAAATCCGGATCCTCCGCGGTTCGCGGCATACTGCTGGGCTTAACAGGAGGAATTACCGCTTTTCTTATAAACAGCACCCTGAATTTCCCGTGGCGTGTGACCCCGACCCTTATTCTGTTATTTTCATTTTTTGCCGTATTCTCTTTAACAGAAAACAGAAAAAGACTTTCATTAAAAATACCTTCAATAAGCATAAAAACAGGGATTCTGATTTTTTTTATCCCGCTTCTTGTCTTTTCGGCATTGCAATTAAGAGCTTTTTACGCGAACTGCCTGATAAAGTCGGGCCAGTCCCTCTTTTCCGCGGGCAGGTTCAATGAAGCCAAAGAAATGTTTGATACATCGCTTGCGTCCAACCCCCGCGGCACGGATAAAATAGAGCTTTATCTTTACGGCGGAAACGCCTACAACGCGCTAAGCGAAACTCAGGCCGCGGTTTCATACTACAAACGCGGAATAGAGATATTTCCTTATTTTCTGGAATCGCATTACAATATTGCAAATGTCTATAACAACAGCGGCATGAAAGAAAAAGCCGTTGAAGAATACAAAAAGGCCCTTGAACTCAACCCCAAATTCACGCCCGCCCTGAACAACCTTGCCAATATATACTTTGCCGAAGAAAAGTTTGACCTCGCGGTTGAGATGTACACAAGAGCGCTTGATATAAAACCCGAAAGCACGGAAGCGCGTTACAACCTCGGCGCATCATACTTCAGAATGAACAAATTTGACCTTGCCTATAAAGAAATGAAAAAAGTTCTGGAATACGACCCCGATTACGAACTTGCGGACCAATGGATCAAGGTAATGGAAGACAAAAAACTCGTAACTCCATCCCCGTAATTCTGTTCTTAGCCGCAGCCGGACAAGGTCAAGCCGGCAGCGCCTTGAAAAATTTCATTATCGCCTTATGAAAATTATGCGGGAAACCTGTCCCGGGAATAAACATAAAGGGGCAGAATCCGGTTATGCATTCAACCCCTTTTTCGGTGCATTTTGCTATTGCGGAAGGGTCGGATACTCCTTTCATAACGTGTTCGTGCATCCATAAAACCTTAACTCCGGCCTGCGCCGCATCCTCCGCGATTTCCGCCTGCTTTGCCGCAGGCACAACCGAAATCACAGCCTCAACACCATCCGGAATATCTCCGAGCCGGGCATGGCATTTTACTCCGCCTATTTCTGAAGCATTCGGATTTACGGGTATGACTTCATAACCTCTTTTTTTAAGCTCATCAAAGAGCATCCGCGGATACTTTTTTTTGTTCCTGGACGCGCCCGCTACGGCTATCTTTTTATTTTTGTAAAAATCTTCCAGAATCTGTTTTGTTATCACTGCTGCTCCTCCTCAAAATTATATTTTGCCCCATTAAATATACACATCCGCGTTCAATCGGTCAATTTAAAAATAAGCGGAAAAATTCCACCCTGCATTTGGCTATTTTACCGTCTTTCTTAGTTTTTTTCTTTTGTTTCTTCTTATATGGCAGGTCAGAGGCGCTTATTCCTACGAAAATACCCATATCAACATAATTATATAATGTCCTTGCACATATCATTTCTTTAAAAACAAGACGCTTTTGCTTTATTTCTCCAATTATTGCTGCCGGTGAATACTTATTATTTAATATCTTGTCTTCTATGTAACGGCTCAAAGTATAATCATAGCCTATTTTCAATGGTCTGACTTTGTTTTCCTGCAGCTCTATATATTTAATCTGTCTATGATCATATCTGTATATTGCCTTTTCGCTTAAATCATATTGTTTTAAAACAACCGTACCTCTTTTTATTTCTCTGCATATTGTACTTTTTGATCTTCCTAACTGCTTTGCGATTTCCGAAGACTTATAACCTTTGTCCAACAAAGCCTCAATCTTGATTCTTTCTTTCTCGTTTAAATATTTGTTTTTTCTGTTTCTTGTGATATTCTTTAAATGTCTCATTGTTCACCTCTGTGTTTTATTTTGTTCTCGCAAACAACATAATAACACATATGAATGATGGGACTTTCTATTTATTCAGGTGTTGCAATTCATTTTACAATTCAGCACGCAAAATAGAAATGTTCTATTTTCATACGACACTTTTAACTTTGATAGTTTTACTTTTCCGCGTAATTAAAATATTAGCATCCATCTTTTAAGCTTAAGAAAAATAATTTCTTTCTCAAATGTTTCCCCTCACCTCAACACCGCCATCTTGCTCCATTTCCTGTCCTTTTCTTCTCCGGATACTGCTTCTATGCTGTATATATATACCCCCGATGCGGCTTC
>CAYTNY010000108.1:0-6531 GCA_964439215.1 uncultured Spirochaetia bacterium | reverse complement strand
CATTGAACTGCTCTATCTTTGAACTTTGAACTGCCTTATCTTTGAACTTTGAACTATTACCAAGCCGCCAAGCCGCCAAGCTTCCGATAGTTTAGCCGCTGCCGGGTTTCTGTCCATAATTGCCTACAGCATATAATAATATCTCATACCGAAATAATTCATATATATAGATATTACGAGCAGCAGCGTCATAACCGAATTAAAAACAGGATTGCTCTGCCATTTTTTCAAGGCAAATAAACCAAACAGTATGATAAATATCTGGTAATCCAGACTGTAACGGGAAGCAAACTGTATCCACCCCGTTCCCATTATCGTAAATATAAGAACCGCTGTCATTGTTCCCGACAGCAATAAAGCAGACATAATTAAAACGTCCTCATAACTCAAAACCGTTTCTATTTCCTTTTTGAAAAAGTACCTGCCTGCTGCTGCGGCAAAAAACCAGAGCATAACAAGCGGAAGAAAAAATACCGGAGATGCCCAAAGCAGCCCAAAACCCTCTTTATCATAATCAAAAAACGGGAACTCTTTTTTTTACCGGAGGCGGCATTACAACCTCCCTGACAAAGTTGTTCGGAATAAAAAAAACAGACATATAGCCGTGCTTTTCAAAATTTTCCCTGAAATGCTCTTCCATCTGGTGCTTTTTTATGCCGTTTGAAAACGGCGTTGAAAAACGCGCGTGGTTATACGCGATATTCATAAAGGGAAATATAAAAAAAGGAATCAGAAAAACAACCGCGGGCTTAACCAGGGACCGTACATCTTTTTTACCCGATAAAATATAATATATTACAGCATGAACAATCCCTGAAAACACAAGGTTATTTTTGGTATATACCGCAAGAGCAAAAAAACACACCCGACAGGACCAGGTCCTTGCGTTTTGTTCCTTTCAAGATAAATATCAGCGATGAAAGCAGAAAAGTCTGAGCCATAACCTGAGAGACATACCAAACACTTCCGAGTCCGGACATATAAAAATGCACGGTTCCAAAAGACCACAGCAAAACAATAAAAACCCGCTCCCTCTCCCTGATAAATATGTTAAACCTTTTCGCGAACAAGCCTGCCAGTATGATTATAAGAAAAGCATTCACAGCCCCTAAAAAACTGTTTATCAGGGAATCAGGCGTACTTGTACCCCATATAAGAACAAAAGGAATGTACACAAAGGCAGATACGGGCGGCCAATAAAGATAGTGCCTGCCCCTGTAAGATATCAGATCGTGGCACTTGTTGCTCTCATTGCAGTCAACATCCAGTCTTCCTTTCATTACGGAAAAAGTCATATCCTTGAAATAATTATAGCTGCTCGTTTCGGTTATGAATCTGCCCTGTATAAGCAATCCCGAGTATACCAAAAATACCAGGACAGGAATTATAAAAATTCTTTTGTTTTTTCACAGATTCTCCTTATAATATGATTCATTTTTTATTCCAACAATTATTTTTCCGGATTTATCCTGTAAAGTATGATGTTTTCTTTTCCGAAACGGTTGAATACAGAGTACTCCTTATGATAGTTCATCCCGTATTTCGACAAATACGGCTCAAATTCTTCTATCATATTATTGTCCGCATAAAACATTATGAAATTAATCCGCCCGCCGGATGTATCCCTGAAGCCTTTTGATGCAGCATCAATATCTGAATAATAATACCAGCAATAGCCTTCGGGAGCCCCGTAAAGATAATAATCCATTGTCCAGGAAAAATCAGGATGAAAAGCGACGCATGCGGTTTTGCCATGATCAAGCAATATGTACCGGGCTATCTGATCCACACCGTCATTTACCGAATACGATGCTCCGAGAGTTTGCCCCGACTGATTGACCAGTTGATATTTAAATATGCCTTTTCGCACCGGCAGAGCAAGAAACAGTATCAAAATCGCCAAAAGCACCGAAATCAGCCTGACATTGGTATTTATTTTTAAAACTGCCGCAAGCGAAGCCGCGCATAAAAGTATTATTACCGGCGCAAAAGTAACAACGTATCTGTCAAATATAGGCATTTGGGAAACAGTTGTTGCGGCAAAAACTACAGCCGCCGCAGCAGCCAGGCCCAGATACTTCTTTTTAAAACGTATTAAAGCCGCGGCAATAAATATCAGAAAGACTATGGATATCCATTTAAAAACAAATATCATATTGTAAATATATATCCACTCGCCCGCTCTTGAAATAATATCCGAAAACGAGACAGCTGCGCGGAACACTTCCGGCCTGTCACCCGAACCAAACCAGACATTCAGAAAATAATAAACGGGTTTTTTCATACTCAGGCTGTTTGCCGCCCCCCATATCAAAGGAAACAAAAAACCGATTCCAAAACCCTGCAGCCCTCTTGCGGCCATACGTCTTATATTATGGGTTCCGGGCGCGTAAAAAATCAGATATAGATAAAAAGGGATAAAAAACACCGCAAACTGCTTTGTGCCAAGGGCAAGACCAAACATCAAGCCGGCAGTCATATACCTTTTTTCAATCAGAAAATATGCTGCCCATAAGGCAAACATAACCATAAGAGTATCCATAAATGCCGTTGCCGAAAACAATATGTTCACGGGAGACAGCGCAAATATCAAAGCAGCGGCAAAAGCTGTTTCTTTATCAAATATCTTTTCCGCTGTCTTAAAAACAAGATATATGCTGAATATTCCCGCAATGATGTTCGGGAGCATTGAAAAAACTTCCTTTATGGGAAAAAACGAATAAGAAAGTGCGGCAAGATAAAGAAAAACAGGCGGCTTATAAAGCGCAAAAGGGGCGGAAAGAATAAAACCGGTATTTTTCGCGATATCAACCGCCCAAAAAGCATAAAGCGCCTCATCTCCGTGAAGCCTATGATCCCCGATCACAGCTGCTCTGATAAGAGCGCCAAGCGCTATAATAAAGAAAAGCAGGATATTATATGCTCTTTCTTTTTTATCACCGTCAATACGGTTTATTGTTTTCATATAGCCTGTTATTCCTGTTTTTTTCATATTGTCCCGCCTTTTTATGATCCGCATACAAACAATGTACGTGAGTGCTTTCAAAACAACAGCATAAACGCCCATTAAAAATATTTTTATACCCGGAAAACCTGCCCGCAAATTATTATTATAATAACATAACTATCACACCACAAAAAGTATAATTTATGCTGGTATTTCCCCGGAATTTCCGAATTCAGTTAACAACACGCATAAAACAAAGAGACAAAGCGCCGGGTCTTCAGCCTTCGCGGACAGCTTCGGCTGACAAGCGGCTTGCGGCACATTATACAATACTCATCCTTTTTTTCACTTTTTTATACTCTATTTTATCTGATTCCGAGCATCTTGCGGTCTTTGCAGATTCCGGCGAATTCGGCATCCTGCACTTATCCTGCAAAAAACCCTTTTTTTGATAGTACCACAACAGAAGATTTTAGTTAATCTTTATTTTTTTCCTAAATCCTATTCAAGACAATCACAATTCCCTTTTCACCCCGCTTTTACGCTCTCTCTTGACCCGAACCTGCCTGCTTTCCTTTAACCGGCGTGTATAATCTAAATTCACGCTTTTGGCGCCGGGCGCCGGTTGTCCGCCTATGAGTCAATATAATATAAGAAGTCATAAAAACTCAAATCTCAATACCCAAAACTCATCTTTTCAAACTTTGAACTATCACCCCTCCGAGCATCAGGTTTCCACTCTACACTCTGCACTCTGCATTTCGATCTAGTTAAACCAGAGCCTTATGCCTGCTGTTCCCCCCATGTAATCAGGCCCTATGCCGGGCAGTATCTGTATACCGGGCTCGTACTGAATGAATATATCTATTGGAATGTCCCTGGGTATCCAGGCTATGCCAAAAGGCACAAGCCCGCTGAGCGCAAAACCGTCAGGATGCGCCCATATACCGGCTTTTAATCCTATGTACAGCGGGAATTTGTTGCCGTCAACCTGAATTACTTCAAAAAAGTGCCACAGATGAGCAACGCCGCCGCCAAAGTATCCGTTAAAGTGAAAATCAGCGTTAAACTGAAAGGCTGTATCTGAGCCGGTCCATGATTTTATACTTAACCCGCCCCAATATCCGCCTTCAAGTCCGATACCTATTCCCTGCGCGCCCGCATATGACCTCTTTGATACCGATACATCCGCAGCTGCGCTTGCGGCAAAAATTAACACCAAAACCATTGCCATTAATAATTTTTTTTTCATTCCAAACCTCCTTGTTATTTTGTCTGTCCTCATTCAGCATTTTTTTCCTCTGTTTTTCATTAGCAATCAGCCGCTTATTTGCGTTCAATAATCACAATGATTTTCCTGTAATAACCCTGACCAGCACCGCAATAACGGCTATGACAAGCAGGATATGGATAAATCCCCCCATTGTATAACTGCTTACGATCCCCAACAGCCACAGGACTATCATTACTACAGCAACTGTCCACAGCATATAAACCTCCCTGTTCTTTTAATTACTCAAGCATCTTCGATGCCTGTAGTTTTTCTTCAGCTTTATCACACTTATGCTGAACAGTGTTGTCTTTTTTTATCAGCTGAGCTTTACAGCGCCTGTCGGGCATGCTGATTCGGCTTTTTTTGCCGCTTCCTCAGAACCCTCGGGAACAACTTCGGTTAGTACAACTGATTTTCCGTCAACAACCTTAAAAACCTCAGGACACATACTTTGGCATTCTCCCGCTCCCTGACACACATCCTTATCAACTTTTGCCTTCATACCGCACCTCCTTATTTTTTTATTATAATAGCACCTGCAAAAATATTATTAAATAGGTACATTCCTTTAAATATTGACTTTTTTCGCAGTAAAAAAAAACAAAAAGCATCACAGAAAAAGTTAAAAATGAACAGGATCAGCAAAAACCATCAGCATCAGGGCTTTATGTGTTATCAAGATCCGATACTGATTAGGTCTTTCCGGCTTTTTATTTTTTTGTCATTCTGTTTTATTTAAGTTTTTTAAAAAATCCCGGTAATCTTCATACACTTTTCTGTTCAGAAGGATTGTGGAATGGCTTTCGTCATATCCGATTATATTTTTAATGTTGTATTTTTCGGCAAATTCAAAGTTCTTTTCTTTTGGTGTAAGCCGGTCATATTCCGCGTATTGTATCCGGATCCTTTCGGCCGGTACTTTTTTTGGCTCGTAATTCATCGGGCTTATGATATCATATGCGGCTTTCATTAATTCAGGCGAAAAGCCCGCTTCAATGTTTTTATCAATGACTATTTTCATTGCGGAGTTGTTTATAAGCGTATTCCAGTCCAGAATCGGGATCATAAGGGACAAGTGGTCCATTTTTTCAACAGTGGACGCGATTAACAGATACGAAGAACCAATCGATCCGCCAAAGCCCCCTATTTCCTTTACGCCTTTATCCCTGAGATATTTTATGATTGTGCTTATTTCACAAAGCGCGCATATTGTGTTTTCAATGTTTTTTTCCGCGTTTGCGGTAAAAAGCCCCTGCCCGGGCTTTTTACCCTCTTCAACCCTTTCCATATGATAAGGTATATTATAAAAAATCACGTCATACCCCTGATTCAGGGCTGTTTTAAAAAAAGCTTTTATAAAATGAAACGCTAAATTCCCGACCCCCAAACCCGGCGCCCACAAAACAGCTTTTTCACCTTTTGAATTTCTGCTTTTATACAGATAAAAATAAGCCGTATCAGGTTCTCCGTTTGATTTTTTAATGCACGACTTAAATGAAAGTTTTTCCGCCGGAACAGCCGCTCCGTCCGGATACTTCAATCTCCAGCTTTTTAAAGGTTCAGAAACAACAACAGCGTCCTTATACGGCCGGATCCTTGAAATAATACGCGGATTCTTAACTAATTTTTCAAGCGATTCAGGCGAGCCCGGATCATAGTCTTTTATTATAGCTTCTGCCCTGTCAGATATACCCGATTTATCCACATACATTTTGATGCCGCCGCACGAAGATATAAGCAGGGCCAATAGTGCAAGCGATGCAAATACATCTGTTTTTTTCATTTTCCAACCTCACTTGTCTTATTTCAAATGGCTGTAATAGGCCCATCCGTGAGCATATTATCAGGACAGTTTGACAAATTCAGCACTGTGCCTTGACAATTGACATTATAGCAGATTTTTCTTTGTTTTATTGCCGCTGCTCAAATACATATCCTTTTCTGTTATAATATATATTGTAATATTTCGCATAGCGCATATTAAGATAATACATAATTAAGGGGGTTGAGAAATGAAGGAAATAACAGTTTTTACCGCGGTGCTTGCGTTGTTTTTTGCTTTATAAAAATATTATACAGCATTGCGCAAAAAAACAACCATCAGAAAATCCGAAGCTGTTTGGTTTATCTATGCCGTGTTTTTTGTCTTTTCGGTCTCGTCATTGCTTTGAACTGTTTTTTTCTTTGGCAGCCGCGGGCTTTAGCCTGCGGGGTTTTGAAAACATAATAGTTCAAAGTTCAAAAGTTCAAGGTTCAAAATGAAAACAAAACCATATCGGAAGGTTGGATGTTTGGAGGGTTGGAGGGTTGG
>CAYTNY010000107.1:0-6572 GCA_964439215.1 uncultured Spirochaetia bacterium | reverse complement strand
AAACATAAATAACTGTATGAATTAAGCGCTCCGGTATGTGCGAAAAAAAGGACTTTGATTCTATTAAGTGTTGCAATAAAACTTGCAATCTATACATGCGGTTTTTCTTTTTTGCTTGTCTGCCGTGTGATATTCTGCTATAGTAATTAAGGATTGTTTGTGTATTTGTGCAAATAAGAACATACAGTTTTTTGTTGACAACCGGTAGAGTTAAATATAATATATAACAAAGAAACCGCAAAATGACGAAGGTATTATGGGAGGTATGGAGTGGACAAAGATGATCTGAACGAAGCTTTAGTCATCTGGCTGCAGGTATATAAACAAAAAGAAACAATACCTGATGAAAAAAAGAAAAAATGGGCAAAGGGGCTTTTAAAACTGGCAACAGTTATGAATATTTATGCGGAGATAGAGGATAAAGAAGCCGGAAGGCTTATAAAAGAAGCGAAAAAAACAGCGGGAAATTTTGATACAGATAAGATCCATGAGGTGTTTTATAAGCTTAAACAGGCAAAAAAGCAAATTGACATGCTATAACAGGGGTTATTTAAGGAGGCCGGCATTTGTATGTAGATGAATTTGTTGACAATCTCGGCGTATGGATGATTTCCTACAGGGAAAATAAAGACAAGGTTGAGTCTGATGAAAACGAAAAAAGCGCCGAGCAGAAAAAATGGGAAGATGATATGATGAAAATAGCCTCGGCCTTTACTGTTCCGGAGGAGTTTTCAGGCACCGCAGGGTGGGAATATATACGCAAATTCGTGGAAACAGCAAAAGAAAAGGACCGTACAAAACTCAAAGAACTTTACGAAACAGCGTTTGAAATAGAAAAGTTTATCGGGGGCTGATCTTTTCCGCGGGGAAGCAGGATAAAAAAACAGAACTTAACGCATAGATTATTATATTTCTGTATATGGGCGACTGAATTCCGCGGGCATGACGCTTGTTCCGGCTGCTGCGGCCTTTGCCGGTTATTGCCTGAATCTATCATATTTTTGTAATTGAAAAGATACGGGATGTTTGTTATACTTTTTTAATTTCAAAATTAAGCCCACAGGGACGTGGCAGAATCACAGGGCACAATGCCGTGCCTGCGACATGGAAGTCGCCAATCGGGAAGATAATACATTTTATGCAGGAGGAAAGAATGTCTTACGTCAGCGAAGTATTAGAAGGAGTGAAAAAAAGAAATTCGGGAGAGCCTGAGTTCCTTCAGGCAGCAACAGAAGTGCTTGAGTCGCTGGAAACCGTTGTTGAAAGAAATAAAAAGTACAAAGACAGCGGGATCCTTGAAAGAATCGTGGAGCCGGAAAGACAGATCGTATTCAGGGTTCCGTGGCTGGACGATGCCGGAAACACAAGAGTAAACAGAGGAATCAGGATAGAATTCAACAGCGCTATCGGCCCTTATAAAGGCGGGCTCCGGTTTCATCCGTCCGTAAATGTCGGGATACTTAAATTTCTGGGATTTGAACAGGTGTTTAAGAACTCACTGACAACGCTTCCAATGGGCGGCGGAAAAGGCGGATCGGATTTTGATCCCAAAGGAAAATCAGACAATGAAGTAATGCGTTTCTGCCAGTCGTTTATGACTGAACTCTCGCGCCACTTGGGGCCGGACACGGATGTTCCTGCCGGAGATATCGGAGTGGGCGGAAGAGAAATAGGATACATGTTCGGACAGTATAAAAGAATACGCAATGAGTTTACCGGCGTGTTTACGGGCAAGAAGCTCAACTGGGGCGGATCGCTCATAAGGCCGGAAGCAACAGGATACGGAGCTGTTTATTTTGCCGAGGAAATGCTTAAAACAAAAGGCGATTCCATGAAAGGCAAAATATGCACGGTATCGGGTTCGGGCAATGTAGCGCAGTATACAATTGAAAAGGTAAATATGCTCGGCGGGAAATGCGTAACGCTTTCAGACTCGTCCGGCACGATATATGACAAAGACGGTATTGACGAAGAAAAACTTGCATTTGTTATGGAGCTGAAAAACGTAAAACGCGGAAGAATCAAAGAGTACGCGGACAAATACAAATGCGAATACATGGAAGGCAAAAGGCCCTGGAGCGTAAAATGCGATTGTGCGTTCCCGAGCGCCACACAAAATGAAATTGACGGAAATGACGCGAAAATGCTTCTTGACAACGGATGCATACTTGTCAGCGAAGGCGCGAATATGCCTTCCGTACCGGAAGCAATTGAACAGTATCTCGCCAAAAATATCCTCTACGGGCCCGGAAAAGCCGCAAACGCGGGCGGAGTCGCGACATCCGGCCTTGAAATGAGCCAGAATTCAATTAAAATGTCCTGGTCAAGAGAAGAAGTGGATGAGAAACTTCAGACCATTATGAAAGCCATACACAAACAGTGCCTGGATGCTTCGGAAGAATACGGCATAAAAGGAAACTATGTGGCCGGCGCAAACATAGCCGGTTTCGTAAAAGTTGCCGATTCAATGATAGATCAGGGAGTTGTTTAGTTTTCCATTAAAATTCATATGCGGACAGGCTGCACCGCCGTATTGGTTTAATACGGCGGTGCACTGCCCCCGCATCAAAATACGCAGATTAAAAAGCGAGGGTTATATGTATAAGATCACAATGAAGGAAAAACTTACCAATGACATAAAACTAATGGGTATTCAGGCCCCTCATATCACAAAAAACGCGAAAGCCGGAAATTTTATAGTCCTTATAAATGATGAAAAAGGGGAGAGGATCCCTCTGACGATTTATGACTGGGACAGTGAAAAAGGAATTGTATATACCATATTTCAGGAGGTTGGCGTTTCCACGATAAAACTCGGACAAAGAGAACCCGGCGAATCCATATACGCGGCCGCCGGACCTATGGGGAAGCCTTTTCATATAGAAAAATTCGGGCACACGGTTATAATCGGCGGCGGAGTGGGCGTTCCCGCGATATATCCGATAGCAAGGGCCCTTACTGAGGCGGGCAATAAAGTAACATCCATCACAGGTTTCAGAACAAAAGAGCTCATAATACTTGAGGAAGAAATGAAGCGGGTTTCTGAAAATGTTCTGGTCGCCACAAATGACGGATCCTACGGGGTAAAAGGATTTGTGACAGATGTTCTGCGGGATATGATAGACAAAGGCGGAAAAATAGACGCTGTTGCGGCGGTAGGCCCGGCGGTTATGATGAAAGCGGTATCGGACCTTACGGCAAAATACAATATACATACCATAGTGAGTCTGAATGCCGTGATGGTTGACGGCACAGGCATGTGCGGCGGGTGCAGGGTGACTGTGGGCGGGGAAGTGAAGTATTCCTGCGTTGACGGCCCTGATTTTAACGCGCACGAAGTTGATTTTAACGAACTTCTTTCAAGGCAGAGCGCTTATAAAGATGAAGAAAAAGAATCTCTCCACAGCTGCAGGCTTGACGGAAGAATAAAGGAGGCGCCTAAAAATGACTGAAGACAAAAAAAATATTCCGCGCGCCAAACGGCCGAAGATTGAAATGCGCCAGCAGGCTCCGCGGGAAAGAATAAAGAACGCGGATGAAGTTCCTCTCGGATACAGCGAAAAAGAGGCAATGGAAGAAGCTTCGCGGTGCCTTCAGTGCAAGGAGCCCAAATGCGAGTCAGGGTGCCCCGTTAACATAAAAATAAGGGATTTTATAAAAGAGATATCCCTCGGCAATCACAATGAAGCGCTGAAAATAATAAAAAAGACCAACAGCCTGCCCGCGGTATGCGGCAGAGTCTGTCCGCAGGAAGAGCAGTGCGAAGAGCGCTGTATCATGCAGAAAACAAAAAATCCGATCAATATCGGAGGACTGGAAAGATTTGCGGCTGACTGGGCCGCGAAAAACGCGGAGCCGGAACCTGTTGAAATAAAGAAAAAAACGGATAAAGACGGGAATCCTCTGAAAATCGCAATTGCCGGAGCAGGGCCCGCGGGAATTACCGCGGCTTATGATCTTGCCGTTATGGGTTACGATGTTACGGTTTATGAAGCAATGCATATACCCGGCGGTGTTCTGATCTACGGGATACCTGAATTCAGGCTGCCGAAATCAATTGTGGCAAGAGAAGTTGAGTATCTGAAGGAAATGGGCGTAAAATTTGAAATGAATGTAATAATCGGAAAATCCTATACTCTTGATGACCTCAAAAAAATGGGATTCAAAGCGGTCTTTATCGGAGTAGGCGCGGGAACTCCGATGTTTATGAATATACCGGGAGAAACTTTAAAAGGCGTTTATTCCGCGAATGAATTTCTAACCCGGATAAACGCTATGAAAGGATATCTGTTCCCGGAATATGACACGCCGGTGAAGATAAAGCCTAAAATAGCTGTCATAGGCGCGGGCAATGTGGCAATGGATTCCGCGCGCTGGGCAAAAAGGCTCAAAGGCGTGACGGATGTATATGTGGTATACCGCCGCTCCGAAAAAGAAATGCCCGCAAGAGCCGAAGAAATAGAAAGAGCAAAGGAAGAAGGCATAGATTTCAGGCTGCTTACAAATCCTGTTGAGATCCTTTCTGATGAGAACGGCTGGGTAAAAGGCCTGAAGGTCGTAAAAATGGAGCTCGGAGAACCGGATGATTCGGGAAGAAGACGGCCGGTTCCGATAAAAGGCTCTGAATATACCATAGATGTTGATATCGTGATACCCGCGCTCGGAACAAAAGCAAACGAACTTTTAACCTCTGACGTGCCGGGCCTAAAACTCAATAAATGGGGCAATATAGAAGCGGATCCCGAAACAGGCGCAACATCCCTTGAAGGCGTGTTTGCCGGCGGAGACATTACCACGGGTTCGGCAACGGTTATAGCCGCAATGGGCGCTGCCCGGAAATCCGCAAAAGCCATTGATAAGTATGTCAGCGGCATGGAAGAATAATAATTTAAGTTTTATGAATTGTTTTTTTTGTTGATTTTTTTTAAAAAAGTAATATTATTATTGTTATTTTAATACATAATTTGTTTGATTTTAAGATGTCAAAAAAACTTATAAACCGGAATTTTTTATCAAGGAGGATAAAATGAGGAAAAAAACAGCGGGTATTTTGATTTTATCTGCACTGTATTCTGTAGTTTCGGGATGCGCCGGGGTAATGATAGACAAAGAAGCTGTAAAAAATGTTAAAAAAGCAGGGATCTTAAGCCTGACGCTGAAAAAAACCGGACCGAATGCGCCGGGAAATGAAAAAATTTTAAGACAGACTGCTTATTATACACTTGCGCGGGCTGAATCAGGATTAAAGAAAAGCGCTCCTTTTAAGATTGTACCGGCGGCTTCTCTTTATAAAATACCCGAATATGCAAATGCAGGCACAATGGCAAAAGCATCAGGGGCGTTAAAGTATTTCAGGAATAATCCCAAGGCTATGGTTCAGAATAAAACGGCATCTACGGGAGAAGATTTTGCAAAGGCGCTGCGCGAAGGACTCGCGGCCCTGGATAACGCATCAAAGGGCCGGAACAATATCGCGGCAGCGGCGCAGAATGTTATTGATGAATATAAAAAAGATTTTATAGGGGTAAAAGGGCTGCCTTTTATTCCTTACGGGCTCATAAATAATGAAAAACCGGGGCAGGCAGTAACTTATGTGAACGGAGTAAAGCAGGGCGGTGAAAATGAAGGGCTGAAACAGGCGATGCTGGAGCAGATAAAAGCAGTATGCGCGGCAGCCGGCCTGGATGCTGTTATAATAATTCATGCGGAAGCAGCCGCGGACCAGCCTAAAGGAATGCGCATGGTAATGGGCAACAGAGTGGCGGGCACGCTGAGGTTTGATACATCAATGATAATGATAGACAAGAACGGACGCATAATAGCGGATTTTGGATGGCCCGTACTTGATGACCTCGCGCCTATGGCGCTGGCAAGACCGGTGCATAAAGCAGTAACCTGGCGCAAGGCAAAGAACGGCAAAAAATGGCCGAAAAAAATCAAAATAGATCTTGCTGATAAAAAAGGGGTGATTTTAAAAGACCTGAAAAAACTGTCGGATGAAGCAGTCAAAAGAATGGCCCGAAAACTGCAAAACGAGATGAATAAGCAGTAATACAGGAAATAATACCTGAAAGTTTAAAGCGAGAACCATATCGGTGTAATCAGCGTACATCCTTTTATGTTTTTTTAAGGCGCTTGCGGCCTCTTGGGGGCGGTATATAATGAAACTGCGGCCGGGAACAGCTTATTGTTATGACAACAAAAAATCATTGTATTATATATTGGCTTTAATATTTATTTTTAAACTGTTCTGTTTTTGGGTTTTAAGATATTTTTCACCCTCCCTTGACATACCGCCGCATTATAAGTAGACTATGGGCAAAGGATTAAAAAAAAGTATTTCAAAAAAGCAATTATCGGGAGGAAAAAATGAAAAAGGCTTATTTTATTTTATTTATTTTAATTGTATCAGGATTAATGATTTTTCAGGGATGCAGCGACGATGCGCCGACATCGCCGGGAGAACCGGAAAACACAGCCACATTTACCTCAACAGCAGCCGAACCTGACCCGACAGTTACATTAACGTCCACGGCAGCCGAGCCCGAGCCGACAATTACATTAACGTCCAC
>CAYTNY010000106.1:0-6591 GCA_964439215.1 uncultured Spirochaetia bacterium | reverse complement strand
CGACAGACACAGCAACAGACACGCCGACAGACACACCAACAGACACACCGACAGACACAGCAACCGCAACAGCGACTCCCACACTTGAAATACTGATAACAGACATAAACCCTTCGGATATAACTGTTGGAGCGGATACATCCGGTGAAATATTTTTTGACAATGCCGAAAATCTGACAGAAATCACGGTTGTACTTTATACGGACACTATGACATTTGTGGATTCTTATACAGATTCATCCGCATATAACGCCGGAAGCGGTTCAATAATAATTTCCCTTGAGGACCCGGGTTCGGGAATAGACTTTTCCGGCGTGCCGGAAGGGAATTACTATATTGTTATAGAGGGAACCGACGGGGCATATACGGGAACATCAAACGCGTTTCCTGTGACAGTAACATCCGCGGCGCCGACTTACACTCCGACAGAAACTTTTACGCATACAAATACATTTACCGAGACGCAGACATATACGCATACAGAAACAGAAACCAATACCGCAACGGAAACCCCCACTGAAACATTTACGGATACATTTACAGAAACTTTTACGCATACAGAAACAGCGACAGAAACTTTTACCGAAACAGCGACGGATACTTTTACACCCACGTATACGGAAACATTCACTCCTGAAGATACACATACAGCCACGGCAACGCCCACGCTTGATATAGCAATAACAGATGTTAATCCGTCGGAAATTACTGTGGGAACCGATGCGTCTGCCCGGATTTTCTTTGACAATGCGGAGAATCTGGCTGAAATCACGGTTGTGCTTTATACGGATACTATGGAGTTTGTGGATTCCTATACGGAGTCATCCGCGTATAACGCGGGAAACAATTCAATAACAATATCAACAGAGAATTCTGTATCAGGAATAGACTTTTCCGGCGTCCCGGAAGGCAGTTATTATATTGTCATAGAGGGAACTGACGGGACATATACGGGAACATCAAACGCGTTTCCCGTGACTGTGGCATCAGCGGCGCCGACTTACACTCCGACAGATACTTTTACCCACACACAGACCTTTACCGAAACATTTACTCATACGCACACGGAAACACATACACAAACACATACGCCGACCGAAACATTTACCCATACGCAGACATATACCGAGACTCCGACCAATACCCCGACTCAGACCCCGACAGAGACATTTACAGGCACAGATACACATACTCATACGCCGACATACACCTATACTCCCGAGGATACCCCTTCATATACGCATACTCCGACGCAGACGCCTACCGCGGAAATTATTGAGGCTCCGGAGCTTGAAATAAAAGAGAAACTTATTTATCCGAATCCCTATATACAGGGAGGAGCGGAATTAACCATAAAGATAAAACTCACAAAAAGCGCGGAGCGCATAACAGTCAGATTCTATACTTCCGCGTACAGGCTTATAAGGGAACAGGTTTTTGAAGCAGGCCTGCCTGCGGGCGCGGGGGAGGTTGTGATAGACAGAGAAAAACTGCGCGGCCTTGCGAACGGCGTTTACAGATATGTGATAACAGCGGAATCCGCGGACGCGCAGAGAGCCGTGAGCAGTATCGGGAAAGTAGTTGTTTTAAAGTAAAAGAGGGCTTTGAATTCCGGAATTTGGATTCCGGAAACAGCCAAAATATAAATACCAATACGGACCGGATGAGCGGATGTTCGGCAATGCCGGAAACAGGCGTGACTTGAAATTCCTTTTTTTCTTAAATAAATATGAACGTTGATTCTCCGGGCATATTTGTTTTTATCCGGGTCCGGGTTTATCCGTGCGCGCTGCCCCGCACAGCCTGAAGACAGGGAGATGCATAAATATGGCTTATGCCAAGCTGTTTCAGGTAGGATGCAAGCCGGGCAGCCTTATCAAAATCAAAGTCCTTATTAAACTGCAGCCTGTATGCTGCTGCAGGTTCAGTTTCCATTCTGAAAAACCACCAGCGAGCGGCTCTGGATCTTTATGCTGCTGCCCGGTTTCAGTATATCCTGAGTCTGTATCCAGCCGGTATCTGTATCCAGAACCTTAATCCAGTATCTTCCCCATTTACTGTCCGGAATCCGGAACTCCACTATTTCGTGATGGGAATTGTATATTATAAAAAAATCATTGTCTTCCACGGGCTCGCCTCTTGGATTGGGGTTTGGAATGGCTTTTCCATTCAGAAAAACTCCAAAAGACTTGACAAATCCCTGTTCCCAGTCGTGCTGTGACATTATCTCGCCTTCTTTATTGAACCATGCTATATCACTGATATCACTTCCGTATATGGGCCTGCCCTGGAACCATCCGCGTCTTCTTAAAACAGGATGATTTTTTCTGAATTCAATAAGTTTTATGCAGAAATCAAGCATATCCGCGTCTATTTTATCCCAGGCAAACCACGATATTTCATTGTCCTGGCAATAGGCATTATTGTTGCCGCTTTGCGTTCTGCATATTTCATCGCCGCCGAGCATCATAGGCACTCCCTGAGACAGCATCAATGTCGCCAGAAAATTACGTTTTTGCCGGTTCCTGAGACTGTTAATTTCAGGATCATCAGCAGGGCCTTCTGCCCCGCAGTTCCAGGACCTGTTGTGATTCTCGCCGTCCTTATTGTCTTCGCCGTTTGCCTCGTTATGTTTTTCATTATAACTCACAAGGTCATTCAAGGTGAAACCGTCGTGGGCAGTAATGAAATTTATGCTTGCAAAAGGGAGCCGGGTTGTATTCTGATAAAGGTCGGAGCTTCCTGTGATACGGGACGCAAATTCTCCTATTGTCCTGTCTTCTCCCTTCCAGAAATCACGCACACAATCGCGGTACTTGCCGTTCCATTCCGACCATACATGGGGAAAATTGCCTACCTGATAACCCCCCTCGCCGACATCCCAGGGTTCTGCGATAAGTTTGACCTGGCTTATAACAGGATCCTGCTGTATTATGTCAAAGAAAGCAGACAGCCTGTCTACATCGTGCAGCTCGCGCGCCAGTGTGGCGGCAAGATCAAACCTGAATCCATCCACGTGCATTTCCTGCACCCAATAGCGAAGAGAATCCATAACCATCTGAAGAACGTGGGGGTTGCGCATATTCAGGCTGTTGCCCGTGCCTGTATAGTCCATATAATAGCGTTTATCTTCTGTAAGGCGGTAATAATAGGGATTATCGATGCCTTTAAAACAGAACATCGGCCCCAGGTGGTTGCCTTCGGCTGTATGGTTGTATACCACGTCAAGTATTACCTCTATACCTGCCTGATGAAGAACCTTGACCATATTTTTAAATTCTGATACCGCGCCTCCCGGCCTTTTATCATAGGCATACTCACTGTGCGGCGCAAAATAAGCTATTGTATTGTAGCCCCAGTAATTGCGCAGCCCTTTATCTATAAGAACTCTATCATGAACAAAATGATGGACCGGCATAAGCTCCAGGGCTGTTATCCCGAGTTTTTTTAAATATTCAATTACAGCGGGCTGGGCAAGGCCGAGATAAGTGCCCCTGAACTCCGGTTCAATATCAGGACACAGTGCGGTTATGCCTTTAACGTGTGTTTCATATATAATAGTTTCATGCCATGGAAGTTTCAGAGTCCGGTCCCCGCTCCAGTCAAAATGCGGCTGGTGAACAACGCTTCTGGGCATAAAATCAGCACTGTCTTTTGTGTTTTTAATATCTTTTTTTGCGCGCACATCGTAAGAAAAAAGCGAATCATCCCATTTTATCTGGCTGTCAATGGCTTTTGAGTAGGGATCAAGAAGCAGTTTTTTGGGATTGCAGCGCAGCCCTTCTGCCGGATTCCACGGACCGTAAACCCTGAACCCGTATCTCTGTCCGGGCTCCACAGCCGGCAGATAACCGTGATGGCAGAATCCTGTTACTTCAGGAAGACGCACCCGCGTTTCATACCCTTTTGCGTTGAACAGGCACAGTTCAACGTATTCAGCTGTTTCTGAAAAAATAGAAAAATTTGTTCCTGAACCGTCATAAACAGCACCAAGCGGATAAGGCGTCCCCGGCCATACTTTCATACATAACTCCCACAGATATTTTTTTTATGTTTCTTGTCCCTAAATAGTATTAAATAAAGTTTAGCAGATTTTTTTTTTAAGCAAATAAAAATATAACAGTGATTAGAGGTAAAAGCGCGCCGAGCAGTGAGTTTTGAGAAATGCCGAACTTTCAACCCCCGGGGCTGCTGATATGGGTTTTGCCGGATATTCAAGCCTTATGAACAGAAAGAAGGGAAAAAAATCAGTTTTTTGGTGAAACAGGCAGTTGAGAATATATGTCTTTTTAATTATCCTTGTTCGTAGATGCGGGGAAAAAATCCCCGAAAAAAATTAAAGGAGGTTGTGGTATGAAGAAGTTGAAAGTGATGGCTGCGGTTTTTTTGTTTGTGTCTGCGGGCTTTGTTGTTTCAGCAGCAGCCGCTGAAAATCCGTACATGAAGCCCGATGAATCATGGATAAGCATCAGCGGTACGGTTGACTCTGCGAGGACAGGCGCTTTTGAACTTGATTACGGCGACGGGAAGGTCACGGTTGAAATGGATGGCTGGGGCTGGAAATGGTACGAAGACAGCCTGGAAACATTTAAAGGCGACAAGGTAACTGTGTACGGGAGGGTAGACAAAGGGCTCTTTGAAGACACAACGATAGAGGCAGGCAGCATTTATGTGCAGGACATAGGAGCATATTATTACGCGAATGCCGCCGATGATGAAGGAGATGTTTACGGGTATGACTATTGGGTTCAGTACGATCCTTTTGTCATCGGAAATACACATGTACGCGGGACGGTGACAGATGTTAACGGCCGTGAGTTTACCATTAATACGGGAGACAACCGGCTGGAAGTGGACACGTCTATGCTGCCGTATAATCCTATGGATGACATAGGATTTCAGAAGATCGATGAAGGCGACTATGTAAGTGTTACGGGGATAATGGATTATGATTTCTGGAACAACAGGGAACTTGTTGCTGATAAAGTAGTTATGCTTGTCAGTGACTGAACAAACAGGGTTATGTCCGGATATATGCCGGACATAACCCTGAATTATTAGAGATAAAGAAGTTTTATTAAAGATTGTAGATTTTTGTAATATGTTATTAATTAAAAAAGACAGAGGTGGCAGGTGTTAATTAATTATGAAGATGATAAAAAAATGATATATAAATGTCCTTTCTGCGGAATAGAATATAATGATATGAAATGGGCGGAAAAATGCGAGTTATTCTGCAGAAATCAAAGAAATATAAGCAGAAAAAGTGTGATGAATAATATTATGCAGAAACTTGAACGCAAGTGTTAGTCCGGGGAGTTGAAAAAAAGGCACAGACAGAAAATGTGATATTCTATCTGTGTCCGGATTTTTTATATTTTAAATTAATATAGAAGAAAGGAGTTTCTTATGAAAGCGGATAATAATGAATTTCCTCCACAGCACCAGGACAGGATGCCGGGGATTGAAAAGGAAATGCGTCCAAGACCGGAATACGAAGGCAAATGGTACAAACCCGCGGGCAAGCTTAAAGGAAAAAAAGCAATAATAACCGGAGGCGACAGCGGTATCGGCAGGGCGGCTGCGGTGTTTTTTGCAAAAGAAGGAGCTGATACAGCAATTATATATTATGATGAACACGAAGATGCTCTTGAAACAAAAAAAGCCGTGGAAAGACAAGGCGCTGAATGCCTGCTGATTGACGGGGATATCGGCGATCCCGGTTTTTGTTCGGATGCCGTAAATAAAACAGCGGAGAAATTCGGAACCGTAAACATACTTGTTAATAACGCGGCTTTTCAGCCTCTTCAGTATGAACTTGAGACAATAACCGAAGAACAGCTGGTCAGAACATTTAAAACAAATGTATTTTCGTATTTTTATATGTCAAAAGAATGCATAAAGCATCTTGCCGAAGGAGATACGATAATTAATACTTCGTCGGTAACCGCATATAGAGGAAGCTCCCATCTTCTGGATTATTCATCCACAAAAGGCTCTGAAATTGCTTTTACAAGGTCGCTTGCGCGTATGCTTGCGGACAAAGGTATAAGGGTGAATGCGGTTGCGCCGGGCCCTGTATGGACCCCGCTTACGCCGTCCACGTTTTCCGGGGATGATGTGAAAAACTTCGGAAAACAGACGCTTATGAAAAGAGCGGCCCGGCCCGAAGAAATAGCTCCGGCATATGTTTTTCTGGCATCCCGGGATTCTTCTTATTTTACGGGGACGGTCCTGCATCCTGACGGCGGAGAAATAGTGAACGAGTAATGCTGAATAAGGAAGAAAAAGCGGATTTTGAGTTTTGGGAATAATAGTTCAGAGTTCAAGGGTTCAATGTTCAAAAGAGCAAACACGGGCGCCTGCTGCCGCCTGACTATCAGAGGCTCGGAGGGTTGCGGCAGTTTGAAGTTCAGAAGAACAAAAAATGAGCTTTGAACTTTGAACCATTCACATAAAGCATAAAATCATTTACGGCGCGAATACTTTTACGGATACATAAAAAAGTCTATAGGCCGCGCAATAAAGGAATTCTGAAAAAATCCTGTACAAATACCCCGGGTTATGGGGTATAATTGTTTTCATTATAAA
>CAYTNY010000105.1:0-6614 GCA_964439215.1 uncultured Spirochaetia bacterium | reverse complement strand
CCCTCTCCCTCGATGGGAGAGGATAGAGTATGTTACAGGCTGTTTTTTGCCTGTTACATACTCTTGGAGAGGGTGATGCAGCGGCTGAACGGATGGAAGTGCATATTAACGCCCGGACAGGAAACACGCGGCGGGTGATTAGTTGTTTGTGTTTAGCGGCGCATTTAAAAGATTTTTATTTTAAATTATTAAGGCTGTAACTTCCGAAAAAAACAATAAAAAAAAAGCCCGCCCCGAAAGGGGCGGGCTTTTGGATATTTGAATTTTACTGCATTCTGTTAATCCAGCCGCGTATCTGCGTATCATCAGGGTTAAGTCTTATGTAGTACTGCAGGTATCTTACGGCATTGGAATTTTGTTTCAGGTAGTAGTAGCACATGCCTATTTTTTTGTAAACCTCTGCTCTTTGAGGCGTCTGTTTTCTTGCTGCCGCATAGTATTTTAGTGCGGCGCTGAAGTCTTTGGCTTTGTAATAGTAGTCGCCGTATTTTTCATATTTTGAGGCGCCGCCCGTTTCTGCCGGCTGCTGTGTTGTTTCCGGCTGCTGTGTTGTTTCTGACGGTTTTGACGCTTCGCCTACGGCGAATGACATTCCTGCTCCGAAGAACGGGCCTGAAAGGTCAAGAGATTCTGCTGTGTATATAGGTTCATTTTGTGAGTCAAGATTATTGTTTTCGCTCCATATGCCTTCGTCGGGGTAGGAAACAGGAACAGACGCAATGCGGTATCCTGCGTAAAAGTTTACGCCGATAGATTCGCTGAGCATAATATTCGCTCCTGCCTCTATCTGTCCGCCAAAGCCCATAGGGAAATCATATACAGAGTAGGCATTGTAGTCAGGGTCGGTTTCATCAACATTGTAAAGGGGATTGAACAGCATATTTGTATTTTCCGGGTCGGTCCAGACTTCCCAGAAGCCCTGAGCCATTATAAGCGCTCCGCCGTTTGCGGAAATATAAGGCTTAACCGTGCTTTCGCTCCCGAGGTCAAAGAAATACGATGCGCCGAGTCCGGCGTAAACCGTTGAAAATGCCGCGTGCGAAATGAACATAACAGCGTCAGACTGGTCTGTTGCTGTGATCTCTTCTTCTGTAAAGAAAAAATCAGCCAGTATGTCAATTGAAACATTTTCAGCCGCAAAAAATCTGAAAGCAGCTCCGTATACGCCAGTAAGGCCGCCAAGGTTGCTTGCCAGGTCAACGTCTTCGTAACCGAAGGACCAGGCTGTTTTGGATATATCTGCCTTCAGGTCCGATGGATTCAGCAGTATTCCGCCGAATACTCTAAGATCAATGCTGAGATTCGCAAAAACAGATGTGCTTAAAAATAAAGAAAGCAAGATAACAGAAACCCTCTTTTTCATAATAACCTCCATCAATAATATAAAAAAAGATAAAACCACCAGCTAAAAAAATTTTATCATTTTAAATTTATTATGTCAATGCAGTTTTTGAAGTCTTTGTACAGATGAATTTTTAAAAAAATTATTTTTATTGCAACCTTTTCGGATTTAATGTATTGTTATTTTAACGTTGAAGCAAAAATGTGATGGAGGATATTATGGATACAATAGGAACAAAGATATGTGTTTTTTCGTTTTTCTGCATTATGACCGTATTTTTTCTTTCCGGGCCGCTGTTTGCAAAGGAAAAGAGCATACATATAAATCAGGTCGGGTACAGGCCGGGCGACACAAAATTTATTACAGGAATAAAAGAAGCAACGTATTTTACGATTTACAGAAGAGCAGATAAAAAATGGATGTATTCAAACCAAATGAAGGGGCCGGTAAAAGACAGTGAATCCGGAGACAGCTGCTGGATAGGGGATTTTTCTGAATTTGATAAACCGGGAAAATATTATATTGATATTGACAGGGCAGGGATTTCCCGTACATTTGAGATAAAAGAAGATATTTATTCGGATGTGTTCAGGAAAGTTATGCATGGATATTATTTATGGAGATGCGGGCAGAAAATATCCGGGGACGACGGTTTCGGGCACGATGCCTGCCATACTGAAAAAGCGGAGATCCATCCGTCTGTCGGAAAAGACGACGGCAGGCTTATAGATGCTGCGGGAGGCTGGCACGATGCGGGGGATTATGGAAAATATACGGTTAATAACGCGGTATCAACCGGCACTCTTCTTTTAATGTTTAAAAAATATAAGCAGAGGCTTGAGAATACAGGCACGGGAATACCCGGGAATCAAAAAGATAAAAAATTACCTGATGTATTAAATGAATTAAAGTACAGTCTTGACTGGATGATGAAAATGCAGAGAAATGACGGTGCGGTATATCATAAAACAACTCCTTTGACTTTTCCGGATATGGACCTTATGCCGGAGGACGACAACAGTTCGTTTTTTGTGATCGGCTTATCTTCCGCGGGAACCGCTGATTTTGCCGCGGCAATGGCTCTGGCTCACGGTGTTTTCAGGGAGTATGATAAAGAGTATGCGGAAAAGTGTCTTGAGCACGCGGAAAAGGCCTGGAAATGGCTTAAGAAAAATCCGGGAACAGTTCCCGAAGGCGGTTATAAAAATCCCGGAGACGTAAAAACAGGCCAGTACGGCGACGGGGATGATTCTGATGAGCGGTTGTGGGCCGCTGCTGAACTTTTTGCGGCAGCAGGCAGGGATGAATACAGGGAATATTTTGAGGAGAAATATAAAAATTTTAATCCGGTATTTGACCGTGCGGTTTCCTGGCAGCAGGTAAAAGAGTTTGCGGTTATGGCGTATATAGAATCCGGCAGAGAAAGCAGATCCAAACAGGTCGTCGAAGAGCTGAAAAATGAAGTGCTGGAGCACGGCAAAGATCTTCTGGCAAGAATAAGCGAAGACGGATATAGAAATGTTATGAGAGAAGACGATTATGTATGGGGGTCTAATTCCATAAGCCTGAATTACGCGATAAATCTGCTCAGGATGTATGATCTCACATTTGATGAAAAGTATAAAAACAGCGCAAGAGAATCACTGGATTATGTTATGGGGAAAAATCCCCTGGGGATATGCTATATAACAGGTGTGGGTGATTATTCCGTGAAAAATATTCATCACCGGCCTTCTGCGGGAGATAAGAGGCCGGAGCCATGGCCCGGGTATCTTGCGGGCGGTCCGAACAAAAACAAACAGGATAAGATTCTGAAAACGCTTCCTTTTGGAACGCCTCCGGCAAAATGTTTTGTTGATCATGTTGATTCGTATGCTTCCAATGAAGTTGCGATTAACTGGAATGCGCCCCTTGCTTATGTTCTGGCGGCGTTTTTGCCGGATAATGCCGAGCTTGATTGATGCGGCAGTACAGTGCAGGGTATAATATGTATTTTGTTCTTTGAAAGTTAAATATACAGCGCTCCGCAAAAGCAGAGAATTAGTTTTTGACATAAAACTTTTTATCTGATATAAAGGTTTAACGTTGAAATTTCAGAAAAAGGGTTTTATATAACGTTAAATCATATTTCAGGAGGAACAGGAATTGGGAGCAACCATTAAAGATGTGGCAAGGAAAGTCGGAGTTACGCCGACAACAGTGTCTATGGTTCTGAGGGGGGACAGCAGGATAAGCGACGGCACAAAAGAAAAAGTTTTAAAAGCAGCCAAAGAGCTTAATTATTATCCGAACTCAATAGGCCGCAGCCTTGTAAAAGGGAAAACAAATACAATAGCCATAGCATCGCATCTTTTTTACGGCCCCTTTAAGACTGACATTCTCAATGGAATAGACAATGAACTTAAAGAGACAAAATACAGGACTTTTAATTTCCCGTTTAAAAGCGGGCAGGAAGAAGAGGGGTTCAGGGAGATGCTTTTCGGGCGCATATGCGACGGTGTCATTGCCATAAATATGGCAATGAATAAGGAAATTGCGGCGCTGTATAATGAAGAAAAAAGACCCATAGTCTTTGTGGAAGATGTGGTGGAAGGTTTTGCGGGGGTTAAGGGAGACGGCTTTCAGGGGTCATATGACGCGGTTATGCATCTTATAAAGTCCGGAAGAAAAAAGATAGGGCTCGTGGTAGGAGCATACGGCGAAATGGTTAATGTGAAAGAGAGGCTTGGCGGCTATAGAAAGGCACTGAAGGACAGCGGTATGGAATTTGACAAAGAACTGGTTATGGAGAGCAGATTTTACAATTTCCCGGAAGGGAAAGATATATGCAAAGAGATGCTTGAAGCAAAGCCAGGCATTGACGCGGTTTTTGTGGGTGCGGGTGATCTTGTTGCTATGGGTATGATGAGGCACGCGAAAGACACAGGCGTAAAAATCCCTGACGATATCGCCATAATAGGATATGACGGCCTTGATTCGGGGTCCCTTTCGTCTCCGGAGCTTACAACAGTAAAGCAGCCTGTGTTTGAGATGGGTACAAGGGCATTTGAAATGATAATGGATATGATTGAGGACCCGGAAAAAAAATATGAAATAGAAGTATTTAAACCTGAACTCCTGGTGCGCGGCTCCGCGTAAAAGCGGGCCTGATAACGGATGTTTGGGGCTTGAATAAGGAGAATTGATTATGCTGAAAAAAATACTGCTTGCAGCTGTGATTATGATTGTTCCGGCGGCTGTTTTCGCTACAGATACAATTACGCCTACCGTGACAGAAACGGTTACAGAAACAGCGACACAGACGGTTACAGAAACAGCGACAGAGACGGTTACAGAAACAGCGACACATACGGTTACATTTACGATCACGCCGAGTCCCGGAGAATTTGTTCCTACCCGTCCTGTTGAATTCAACGGCAAACTTCGGGTTGACGGGCTGCAGCTCACGAGCGAGTGCGGCAACCCCGTGCAGCTTCGGGGCGTTTCAAGCCACGGACTGCAATGGTACGACAGCTGCCTGACCTCTGATTCGCTTGATTTTATAGCTTATGATATGAACGCGGATGTATTCAGAATTGCCCTTTATGTTGAGTCAGGCGGATATAAAAGCAATCCTTCGGGTTTTACGGCAAGGGTAAATGAACTCGTTGACTGGTGCGAAGACAGAGGGATTTATGCGCTCATAGACTGGCACATACTTGAGGACGGCGACCCGAATGAGAATATTGAATACGCAAGAACATTCTGGGAAGATATGGCAAGGGAACACGCAGGCAAGAGGCACGTTCTTTATGAAATATGCAATGAACCGAATGGAGTTGATTGGGACGCAATAAAAACATACGCGGATGATATAATACCAATAATAAGAACCTATGATACTGAAACAGTAATAATAGTCGGAACGCCGAACTGGTCGCAGCTGGGCTGGGATGTTGTGAATGATCCGCTTTCTTATTCAAATATAATGTATGCTTTTCATTTTTACGCGGGAACGCACAGTACTGATATGCTCTCGCCGTTTGTTTCTGAACTTCCTATTTTCTGCACGGAGTGGGGAACATCGGCTGCTTCGGGCGATGGAAACGATGATTATGACAATGCTGACGCATTTCTGGATATAATGAACGGCAATAATACCGAGGGAGTGACAATAAGCTGGGCTTCCTGGTCGTTTTCCGATGATTACCGCTCGTCTTCGGAACTTGTGGAGGGAACCTGTCCGGACGGGCCCTGGAACGATACAAGTCTTACTACAGCAGGACAGTATGTGAAGACAAACATAAATGATCCCGCAAAAGACTTTATAGACTGCGGCACTCCCACTATTACCCCTACGGAAATTTATCTTGGAACCCCGACAATAACGCCAACATCAACAATAACCCCCACGCCTCTGCCTACGGATATTTTTTATGACGGAGACACCGCGGGAGCCGCTTTAAGCGACGGAACAACAGGGGGCGGGGCATCTATTACAGAAACATCTGAAGGCGCTCCCGGAAACGCGATGAGGATAGAATTCATTGATCCGGACTGGTGGCAGGAAGCAAGCTGGCAGAGGGACGCGGTGCAGGTGGAAGATAATACGCATATCCAGTTTGATATACGGTCTGCCGCGGGAACGGTTTCTTCGCTTTTTCTGATTATGGACTGGAACCTGTGGAACTCCGAGCCTGACGACACTCCGGAAAAGGATGCCATACGAGAGGCTCTTGATATCGGAATTATGGTTGGGGGAATTACGTCATCGTGGAAAACCGCGCGCGTGCGGCTGGATGATGTTTTTCTTACGGTACCTCCATCTATAAATATATACAGGCTTATCGCGAATACAAATCAGAACTATACGGTTCTTATTGACAATATAAGTCTTGTTATGGTTCCCACTCCCACAATAACTCCTACCGTAACAGTAACTCCTACTGCGACGATAACTCCGACCTGGAGTTTTGACCAGTTTCCGGAGCAGATAAATGTGACGGAGCATGTCACCTATCCGAATCCGTCGGACGGGTCAAAAATCAAAGTCAGGTTTAAAACAGAAGGAAAAATTGAAGAGCTGAATCTTTATATATACACATACGGCGACAGGCTCATAGGCAAATCGCAGATGACGGAACTTGTTCCTGATGTACATGAAATAGAATGGATCCCAAGCGGCACTCTTGGCAACGGGATATATTATTACGTTTTAGAAGCGAAAAACGACTATATGACAAACAGAAAAATCGGGGCAGCGGTGGTTATAAAATAGTTCAAAGTTCAAAGA
>CAYTNY010000104.1:0-6648 GCA_964439215.1 uncultured Spirochaetia bacterium | reverse complement strand
AACTTTGAACTTTGAACTTTGAACTTTGAACTTTGAACTTTGAACTTTGAACTTTGAACTCCGTTCCCCCCCCCCTACACATTAAACTTAAAATATATAATATCCCCGTCTTTTACTATATAATCACGTCCGTTGGATGCCACTAGTCCTTTTTCTTTCATTACTGTTTCATTTTTATACTGCTCAAAATCTGTAAACTTCATAGTTTCTGCTCTTATAAAGCCTCTTTCAATATCTGAATGTATTTTTCCGGCTGCTTTGTCCGCGGAGGTGCCGCGCCTTATCGGCCAGGCCCGCACCTCTTCCGGCCCTGCCGTAAAAAAAGTAATCAAGTCAAGCAGTTCATACGCTTTTCTTATGAATTCATCAAAACCAGTATAATCAAAACCCAGCTCTTTTATAAATTCTTCTTTTTCTTTATCGGAAAAATCTATCATTTCTGATTCTATTTTTGCGGATATCACCACATAGCCGTTGTTCTGTTTTTTTACATATTCCGCCAGATCCGCGTAATGCTCCTCAAAGTCCGTTATTTTGTCTTCGTCCGTATTAAAAACATACAAAACAGGCTTTGCGGACAATAGACTGTACCTGCGCACAAACGCTTTCTCTTCATCCGTATAATCAGCGGCAGACGCGGGCATGCCTTTTTCCAGAACTTCTTTCGCTTTATTCAATGCTTCGGCTATTGCAACCGCCTCTTTGTCCCGGCCTCTTATTTTCCTATCAAGTTTTTCTATATTATTTTCTATGGTTTCCATATCAGCAATCATAAGTTCGGTATTGATAATTTCAATATCTCCTATGGGATCCAGTCTGCCTCCGGAGCGTGTCACATTTTCATCCGTAAACACGCGTACGACCTGTGCTATCGCGTCCACCTGGCGTATATGCGAGAGAAATTTATTTCCAAGCCCTTCCCCTTTTGACGCACCCTTTACAAGTCCGGCAATATCCACAAATTTCACTGATGCATTTACTTTTTTCGTTTTGCCGTCATTAAAAACATCAAACAAAAGATCAAGCCGTTCATCAGGTACATTAACAATGCCCATATTCGGCTCTATTGTGCAGAATTCATAATTTGCGGTTTCCGCGCCTGCCTTTGTAAGAACATTAAAAGTTGTTGATTTGCCTACATTAGGCAGACCTACTATGCCTATTTCCAAATTATGCCTCCGGGAAACCGGACCAAACCACCGGTTTTCTTATTTGATATTTTCAAACCTTTATTTTTTTACGAAAAAAGGCCGGGAAAAACCCGGCCTTTTTTCTGTATATAAACTTAAATCTTAATTATTTTTTCTTTGTCTTCTTATCGCCTTTGAGCGCTAAGTCTGCCATTTCCGCGGCAACACCGGACGTATCTTCTCTTTTTGAGAAAAATACCGCCCATCCCAGAAGCGCCACTCCGCCGGCAATAACAAGAAACAGAGAAACACTGTATCCGGCGCCCCATCCGCTAACAAGCAAAGGCGCAATGATAAGCGCCACAAGGTTCATAACCTTGATAAGCGGGTTAAGAGCAGGTCCTGCGGTATCCTTAAAAGGATCTCCTACAGTATCGCCCGTAACCGCGGCTTTATGCGCTTCCGAGCCTTTTCCGCCGTAAAGCCCGTCTTCAATGGACTTTTTGGCGTTGTCCCAGGCGCCGCCCGCATTTGAAAGATAAACAGCAAGCAGCTGGCCCACAACTATTGTTCCCGCAAGATAACCCGCGAGAGCTTCAGCTTTAAACAACAAACCTACAACAACCGGTGTTACAATAGCAAGTATCCCGGGGCCCACAAGTTCTTTCAATGCTGCTTTTGTGCAGATATCAACAACTTTATGGGAATCAGGTTTTACTTTTCCGGCCATCAGGCCCTTGATTTCCCTGAACTGCCTTCTTACTTCATTTACAACAAGAAAAGCAGCCCTTCCAACCGCTCTGATAAGCAGAGAAGCAAAAAGGAAAGGAACAGCGCCGCCAATAAGCAGCCCCACAAATACCATCGGATTTGAAAGGTCAATATAATCCAATTTGGTAACTTCATTATAGGAACTAAACAGTGCAACAGCCGCAATAACAGCGGTTGCAATGGCAAAACCTTTGGTTATTGCTTTTGTTGAATTTCCTACAGAATCAAGCTCGTCAAGTATCTTTCTTTCTTTTGGCTTCATACCCGACATTTCACCGATTCCCTGCGCGTTGTCGGATACAGGCCCGTAACTGTCCTCGGATACGATTATACCCGTAACAGTCAGCATTCCGAGGCCTACAAGCGCAACACCGTAAAGAACCTGATGCGCAACATCGCCTACCGGCGCTATGTTAAACACAACGATTGACGCAAAAATCGCCGCAGCAAGCGAAAGTATTGACCATACACTGGATTCCATACCTTCGGCTACACCTGCAATAATTGTAGTCGCATGCCCCGTAAGAGTGGCTTTTGCAACTTCTTTAACAGGCGTGCCCTCTGTTGTCGTGAAATGTTCCGTGATCTTTGAGATAAAGAACGACAGAAAAATACCTATCGTGGTTATCGCAAAGAGTTTCCAGCCGAGATTTGTTGCCATCGCTGCATTTATGTTGCTGTGCTGTGCAATGCTCGGTATCAGATACGCTATCGTAACTATGGCAAAACCGACTATAGAAAGGGCTGACGCTATAAAAAATCCCCTGTTTATCGGCTTCATAACGTGTTCTGTTTCGCTTTTTGCTTTTACAAAGTATGTTCCGACGATTGACGTCAAAACACCTACTGCCCTGAGCATCAGCGGGAATATAACACCCACTGTTCCGAATGCCGCGGCTCCGAGAATCATTGCCGCAACGAGCGTTACTTCGTATGACTCAAATATATCCGCAGCCATACCCGCGCAGTCGCCCACGTTGTCGCCTACATTGTCAGCAATGGTCGCGGGATTCCTTGGGTCGTCTTCCGGTATATTTTTTTCAACCTTGCCCACAAGGTCAGCGCCGACATCGGCTGCCTTTGTGAATATTCCTCCGCCTACCCTCATAAACAGAGCAAGCAGACATCCTCCAAAACCAAATCCTACAAGAACTTCAGATGCTTCTCCGAGAAACATCATAAAGATGATTGTAGCGCCCAAAAGGCCAAGTCCGATCGTGAACATGCCGGCAACAGCGCCTGTTCTGAACGCAATTGTAAGAGCTTCCGCTTTGGACGTCAAAGAAGCCGCCGCAACTCTTGCATTTGCCCTTGTGGTCAGTTTCATACCCACAAAACCGGTGAGGCCCGAGAAAACAGCCCCCATTAAAAAAGCTATTGTCCTGGCAATGTTGATCTTCCAGCCAAGACCCATACCTGAAAATAAAAGAACTACTGAAAGAATTAGTGTGAAAATGGCGATAGTCTTAAACTGTCTTGCCAGATAAGCATCGGCACCTTCCTGCACGCTTCTTGAAATTTCTGTCATTAACTTGCTTCCGGTGGACTTGCTCATTACTTCTTTCACAAGAATCCACGCGTAAAGCAGAGCAACGATGGAAATTCCCAGGATAACCCAAAGCGAAGCAAACTCAAAAGCTGATGGTTCAGAAATAATAATTGCTCCGTGCATTCGCGTTCTACCTCCTTCGTAAGATTTGTTAGCATAACCTTAAGGCTTGTACGGACGACGGGAGTTGGCTTTCAAAAAGACTTTTTGCCGCAGTTTAAAAATGCTCCCTCAGCAAAATCCTTACACAGACCTTTTACATAATGCTAAAATATTGAGCATATTTTTGCATATTCGCTTTGATTTGTAAAGTTTTTTTTACTCTGTTTTTTCGCGGACCCGAACCGCATCAGCCCCGTCATATCCTTATCCTCTTTTATAATTTCATTCCTGCTGCAAATCAGCAGTTATTCCCGCGTCAGGCAGGAAACCGTCCGCTCCAAGGACAATCTCTAACACTTATCCCTTCCCATATAATATTACTTAAAAAGTTCCTGTTCCCAGAACTTCCTGCATCCTGTAAAAAAAATAATTCAGAATACTTTCGTTTTTATATACTTTATATTCAAGTGTATATTGTCCGTTTTTATTGTTCCATATTCTTTCAAAAAAACTTTTTGCTTCATTCATAAATTCCGCATCCCGGGCCTCCAGCAGAATATCCGCTTCCAGATTAAGGTTCCTTAAATTTCTGCGGGTCATATTCGCCGAACCGTTTATCATAAAACTTCTGCCGCCTATTTCAAAAAGCGTCATTTTAACATGGCACTGTTCTCCGTGCGTGTCATACCATCTGATTTTCACCGCTCCGTCCGAACCATCAACCAGGCTTTTGGCCGCACCCGTATTCGGTATGCCGTTCTGCGGTCTTCCAAAAGCATCTTTGTTCGGATCAAGAACCACACGCACATCCGCTCCGCGCTTTGCGGCTTTTATCAGCCGGTCTGTTATGCCTTTATCCGAAAGAAAAAACATCACCATACTTATGGAATCGCCCTTTCCGCACATATCAATAAGCATTTCCATATTTTTTGCTATTGCGCCCTCGGTTATAAAGCGCGCGCGGATACCGCCGTTTGCATCCTCTGTTTCTTTTATTTGAATTCCCGGCCCTTCATATCCGGAAAAACGGGCTATTTCCATTTCATTCTCAATAATATAAGCGCAGATATTTCCTTTCAGTCTTACTCCCGTGTTTGTATGCGCGCTTGAGGCATCCTGAGCATTGCCTGACATTATTATACATGCCGGAGTTTGCGCACTGTCCGCGGCCACGATCTTTCTGTGGTTTGCCTTGAAGTTAAGAAGCCGCAGCCCGCCTCTTATTGCTATTCCCTTGTCTGAATTGTCTATAGGGTTGGGTATGATGCCGCCCGGCTCTTCAGGCTCTCCGAACGGCTTTATAAAAAGCCGCCAAAACGGCGAGTACACCAGGTTGCTGTCGCGCAGAAGCTCAGAGTCGGTTATTATCACATTTATACCCGCTTTACGCATCGCTGAGAAATAAGACGATCTTATTCCGCCGAAAACAGTATTTATACCGTCAGTAATAACTGTTATATTCATATCCGGTTTATTCTTTTTTCTGCGGATAAGCGAATCAGAAAATTTCTCCGAAAGCAGGCTGTAGGTTTCCGGGACCTTTCCCTGAAAATCATTTATGAGGAACATATCCGAAATAATATATTTCTGAGCACCGTCAATAAGTTCAAACACTTCATCAAATATCTCCTGTTCAATACGCCGGTCTCCCGAGCCGCTCCGGTAAGTTATGTCCGTTAAAAACTTTACATCCTCATCCTCAAGATAGTAATCCCCTGACTCAACACCCACTCCCGGAGGAAGTTTCTTCACCGAATGGTACACTGCCTGCGTCAAAAGAGCCAAAACAGCAGCTCCGGCAGCAATAATAATAATTTTTTTCTTCAAGACGCTCTCCCTATGCAAATATATATTTTTATTATACTCTTTCTTACATTCCGGGACAATACTTTTTGAATAAAAAATAGGATATTTCTATTTTGCGTTTACATACAATAAAATTTGATTTGCTTAAAGAAGCGGATGAGATTAAAATATATTTCAAAGAGAGTTCAGGAAGAACAAAACACTCTTTTACAGCAAAAACAAATGCCGGTGAAAAAGAAATTGACTTTGACGCCGGCGCTTACGCAAATGGTGTGTATTTTGTTAAAATAGATATCGTAAAAAAAGACGGCAAAAAAGAAGAGCATCTGAAAAAAATGGTGATAAAAAAATAAACCCATGGGAAAGAACATCACTGCACACTGTAATAGTTTCGTCATTTAAGACAGTTTTTTGTTTTTTAGATGGCTTTTCTGTAGTAGAGTAAAAGAACACAATATAAAAGTTTCTACGAACGCTGCCGCGGGCCGAAAAGATATTTTAAAAAGTATAACAAAAAATGCCCGCGCCGGGCTCTTAATTACAGAGTTCCTGAAGATATGCGCAAATACAAAGAGCGCAAAATACGGCTTGGCACCATTATAAAAATTAAAGGAAGGCGTCTGCAAATGAAATTTAAAACACCTATAATTATATTTTTTATTTCAAGAACTTATACTTTCCTATTATTTATCTTTGCTGTTTTTTCATACATGAATATATATTCCGAACAGAATTTTTTCAATGCTTTTTATTCGGTCTTGGGGCAATGGGATTCGCACCACTATTATGTAATTGCGCAAAAAGGCTACATTTCAGACTACTTGGCGGCTTGGTTTCCATTGTACCCTGTACTGATTAAATCGTTAACATTATTACACATCGACATAAGACTGGCCGCAAGTTTAATATCCAATATTTCTTTATTTGTTTGCTTAATATATTTTTATAACCTTGTCTCCATGCTGTATTCAGGCAAAACCGCTCTTTATACCCTGCTGCTGTTTTCGTTTTCGCCTCTGACTTTTTTCTACAGCATCCCTTATACAGAATCTTTATTTTTAATGTTCACCGTTATGAGCTGTTACTATATTCTGGATAAAAAATGGCTTGCCGCTTCAATCTTTGCCGCCTTATCAAGCGCCACACGAAACTCAGGAGTATTCATTGCAATCCCCATGATATTTATGTTTTATGATTTATATATCCGCAATAGAAATCCAAACATTAAAGTACTGACCGGTGATTTTTTCAGGCATCTTTTCCCTTATTTAGTTATTACCGCTTCAGGAG
>CAYTNY010000103.1:0-6814 GCA_964439215.1 uncultured Spirochaetia bacterium | reverse complement strand
AACCCTCTCCCATAGAGGGAGAGGGGAATAAAAAAAAACGGAAACAATAGTCTCTGCTTTGACAGGCAAAAGATGAATTCTTTCATGTTTTGCCTGTATTTGCCATAAATATAATCAAAAAATATCGAAAAAGAATTAAAGTGAGGATAATGCAGCGGCCGTACCTGTTGTCCTGCCTCGAACTTGCAGGCAGGAGACAGCCCATCTATGGAGAGGGATTGTATTTTGATGTATTTCAGGATGTTTCAGGCGCTGCAATTCATTTTACAGTTCAGCGGAAGAAAAGAAGAAGAGAAAAACTGAAGTTTCAGAGTTTTGGGCTTTTATCGCGGGTTTATGCCCCCGCGGCCGGGAAGTGCCGCGAGGGTGTCAGAGTCGAAGTAGAAGGGATTTTTTTTATCAGAGTTTAAACATCATATCCGCATAAGAGGGAACCGGCCAGAGAGATTCCGGTGTTATTTCCTCCAGAGCATCTATATCTTCTCTTAAGGAAGTGCAGGCCGTAAATACTTTATCCCTGTACGCTTCCGCCATTTTTGTGGTATCGCCGGCATTGGCAGCCTCTGTGATGGCTTTTTCAAGCGCCTGTATCTTTTCAAATGCAGAATCAAGAAGGCCGGTCGCTGTTTTCAGGATATTCTCCTGTGTTTTGGCGCTTATTCCGGAGTTTTTGGCTGATGCCGCGGAATCCGCAAGTTCGGAGATAAAGCGCATTACTGCCGGAAGATACTGTGTCCTGGCCATTTTTACGGCGGTCAGCCCTTCAATGTTAATTACTTTTGAATACTGTTCAAGATAAATTTCGTAGCGTGAGTTCAGCTCCTCGTTTGAAAGGACCTTGTATTTTAAAAACAGGTCCTTTGCTTTTTGAGTAGTAAAGGATTTGTGCGCGTCCACAGTGTTTTTTATATTCGGCAGGCCGCGTTTTTCCGCTTCTTTGACCCATTCATCCGAATAGCCGTTGCCGTTAAATATGATTCTTTTGTGTTTGCTTACTGTTTCTTTGATGATTTTGGCTGCTTCTTTGTTTATATCGGAAGCATTCTCCAGTCTTTGCGCAAATTCATCCAGTGTCTCTGAAACAATGGTGTTTAATATTATGTTCGGCCCCGCGATTGATGCGGAGGAACCGACCATTCTGAATTCAAATTTATTTCCGGTAAAAGCAAAAGGAGATGTTCTGTTTCTGTCAGTGTTGTCTTTGGGAAATTCAGGAAGTGTGTCAACTCCGATCTTGATCGCTTCCGCTGTTTTTCCCTCTATTTTTTTATCTTCGGCAATGGATTCAAGTATTTCGGTTATTTCATCGCCCAGGAAAATGGAAATTATGGCGGGCGGGGCTTCGTTTGCGCCGAGCCTGTGGTCATTTCCCGGTGTTGCCGCGGAGCCTCTTAACAGATCCGCGTGTTTGTCAACACTCTGTATAAGCGCTGAAAGGAACATAAGAAACTGTGCGTTGTCATGCGGAGTATCGCCGGGTTCAAGAAGATTATGGCCGTCATCCGTGGAAAGCGACCAGTTGTTGTGTTTTCCCGAACCGTTTACGCCCGCGTAAGGCTTTTCGTGGAGAAGACACACGAGGTTGTGCCTTATAGCGACTTTCTGCATGGTTTCCATTACCAGCTGATTGTGATCGGTTGCGACATTCAGTGATGTGAAGACCGGAGCCATTTCAAACTGTGCCGGCGCCACTTCGTTATGGCGTGTTTTGGAGGATATGCCCATTTTCCACAGTTCCATATCAAGGTCAGTCATAAAAGCGGAGACCCTGTCTTTTATTGATCCGAAATACTGGTCAGAAAGCTCCTGGCCTTTTGGAGAAGGCGCGCCGAATAATGTCCTGCCGCTAAGCATAAGGTCAAGTCTTTTCAGGAATATCTTGCGGTCTATAAGAAAGTATTCCTGTTCGGGGCCCATTGTAGCCGTGACTTTTTTTGATGTTGTATTTCCAAAGGCTTTCAGTATTCTCATAGACTGCCTGGATACGGCGTCCATTGATCTGAGCAGAGGAACCTTTTTGTCAAGCGCCATTCCGGTATAAGAATAAAAAGCCGTCGGGATGCACAGTGTTTTGTCGCCGTCGGAGTCTTCTTTGATAAATGCCGGAGAAGTAGGATCCCATGCGGTATAGCCTCTTGCTTCAAATGTCAGTCTCAGGCCGCCGGATGGAAATGATGACGCGTCAGGCTCGCCCTGCACAAGCTGTTTGCCGGAAAATTCCATAATAACGCCGCCGTCTTCGGTGGGCGCTATGAAGGAGTCGTGCTTTTCCGCGGTAGATCCGGTCAAAGGCTGGAACCAGTGCGTATAATGAGTGGCGCCTTTTTCTATTGCCCAGTCTTTCAGTGCATTGGCGACTATATTGGCGATCTCAAGAGTAAGCGGTTTGCCCCGGGCAATATAATCTTTCATTTCTCTGAATGTTGATTTTGGAAGAACAGCTTTCATAACCCTGTCGTTAAATACATTTTTTCCGAAAACCTGCGTTAAATCTATCTGTTTCATCATAATTCACCTCTCATATTTTTTTGATATCTTTGTTTTAATATTCGTCCAAAAACAGTAAAAATCATTTATTATCCGCAGTTTAAATTATGCAAAAACGGTGCCGCTGTAATATGTCTTTAAACAAAAGAAAAAATAAAAAAACAACTTTTAAAAACGATTAAAAAAAGACCATTTAAAAAGATTATAACGCAAAAATGGTCAAAAAACAATCAAAAGTAAAAAAAATAATAAAAATGGTCAAAAAAATATTGACGTGGTTAAAAATTAAACATATACTTTATAAAATACCATAAAAGTAAAGGAGCGCTGATGACTGCAAAAAAAACACAGGAAAAGAGTTATGAAGACAAAATAAATAAACTGAAGCTTGTTCATTATATCTCTGTTGAGATGAATAAGGCGCACGACACACAGGAGCTGCTTGAATTGATACTGGAAAGATGCCTGGAGCTTACGGGCGCAAAGACAGGCTCTGTGATGCTTCTGGATGATGAGGAACAGGTTCTGGATATTATAGCGTTTAAAGGCCTGAGCAACACAGTGGTTGAAAATACAAAACTTAAAATAGGAGAAGGCGTCACGGGATGGGTTGCCAGGACAGGAACGCCTAAACTGATAAATGACACGCAGCAGGACCCGCTTTATGTAAAAGTCAAAGAGGATCTGTTATCGGAGATCGCGGTGCCCATAAAAACAGAAAAGAAACTTATAGGCGTTGTAAGTATTGACAGCAATAAAAGAAACGCGTTTTCACAGGACGACCTTGAACTTCTTACGATGGTTTCCGAACTTGCCGCACAGATAATCGTCCGGGATGAAATGGAAGAAACTCTCCGGTCAAAACTTATGCTGCAGGAAACACTTATATCGGTTTTTGACGTGATAGAGCAAAAAGAAGAATTAACGGATATCTTTAACGGAATCATGGATACTCTGAAAGATAAGATGGGAGTATTAAGAGGGATACTTGTTTTGTTTGACAGCGGAGATCCCGCGGCGCTGAAGGTCAGGGCAGGCTATAAGATATCCGAAGAAGCCATAAAAAAAGGCATATACAAGATAGGCGAGGGCGTTATAGGCACCGCGGTTTTAAAAGGACAGACAATAGGAATAGAGGATGTCATGAAAGATACGCTGTTTATGAATAAAATGAAAATACACAGGGCGGGGCAGGGCAGGATATCTTTTATAGCCGCTCCGATAAAGGCGGGCACAAGAGTAATAGGCGTAATTGCTGTTGAAAAAAAATATGAGGATGGGGAGAGTTTTGAGGATGTTGTTGACACACTTACCATACTGGCTTCCATGCTTGCTTACCGGGTGCGCAGCCATCAGCGCCAGGAGGAACAGACAAAAAAACTTATAACGGAAAATATAGAGCTGCGCAGGGAGCTGAAAACCGAATCAAGTTTTAAGAATATTATAGGAAAAAATGAGAAACTGCGGAATGTTATGGAGCAGGTTAAAATAGTCGCGAACACCGCGGCCCCGGTTCTAATAAACGGGGAGACCGGGACAGGAAAGGAGCTGTTCGCGAAAGTTCTTCATTTTCTGAGCGACAGACAGGATAAAAATTTTGTAAGCGTGAACTGCGCGGCAATACCCGAGAATCTTCTTGAGTCGGAGCTTTTTGGGTATGTAAAAGGCGCGTTTACCGGGGCAGCGGGAAAAAAAAGAGGGAAGTTTGAAATTGCCGGAGGCGGAACATTGTTTCTTGACGAAATAGGGGAAATCCCCCTGCATCTTCAGACTAAACTGCTGCGCGCAATACAGGAAAAAGAGATAGAGCCTCTGGGAAGCGAGGAAACCGTAAAAGTAGACATAAGAATAGTTGCGGCAACCAACAGAGACCTGAAAAAAATGGTTGATGAAGGCTTATTCAGAGCGGATCTTTTTTTCAGGCTGAATGTAATAGCAATAGAGCTTCCTCCTCTGCGGGAAAGAAAAGACGATATGCCTCTGCTGGTTGATTTCTTTATCAAAAGATACAATAAACTGTATGAAAAAAAGATTACCGGAATAAAAGAGGATGTTGAACGGCTGTTTATGGATTATGACTGGCCCGGAAATATAAGGGAGCTTGAAAATGTCATGGAAAGAGGAGTTATAATGTCCAGGGGAAGTGTGATTGACGCTTCATTGATTCCTGAATCCCTGAAAATACAGAAGGAAAAAAGAAATGAAGAGTTTTCTCTGAAAAATTATATTGAAAAAGGGATCGAAAGATCATCGGATAAAAACATATATAAAGAAGTTATGGGAGAAGTTGAAAAAACACTTATAGAGGAAGCGCTTATAAGAACGGATTACAATAAATCCAAAACAGCCGAAGACCTGGGAATAAACAGGAACACGCTGAAATCAAAAATGAAGGATTACGGGTTAATGTAAAAAAATAAGGCTGCGGAATTAGCCGTCCGGATAAAAACAGCCGGATGGATATCCGGCTCCCGCGTTTTCTGCCTGTTTTTTTCCGGATGATTGATAATCAGGAATAAGGATGCTATATTTATAAAGAGAAAACTTATAAATATTTATAAGGCTGTTTTATTTGCGTGCGGCGGGGCCGCGGAAAGGAGGGCTTTTTATGATGAGTGAACAGATGATCGAAGAACAGATAAAAGCACGGGGTGTCAGGGATCCTCTGGTGCTTGAAGCTGTCAGAAAAGTGGACCGGCGCAGGTTTGTGCCGGATGAGTTTAAGGATGATGCTTATGAAGACTGCCCGCTTCCCATAGGATGGGGGCAGACTATTTCTCAGCCGTATATAGTGGCCCTTATGACCGAACTTATGGGGCTTAAAGGCGGGGAAAAAGTTCTTGAAATAGGCGCGGGCTCGGGATACCAGGCCGCTGTTCTGGGGGAAATATGCACAGAAGTATATACGATAGAAATAACAAAGCCCCTGGCGGAACGCTCAGCCGCGCTTTTGAAAGAACTTGGATACGATAATGTCCGCTTAAAGGCAGGCGATGGATTTGAAGGCTGGCCCGAACAGGCTCCTTTTGATGCTATAATCGTTGCTGCGGCTCCAAAAGAAATACCGCAGCCTCTTATTGAACAGCTTGCTGACGGAGGGCGTATGGTGATACCCGTCGGAAGCTTCCGGCAGGAGCTTATGGTTATTGAAAAAAAACACGGCAGAGTAACCAAACAGAATATTATCCCCGTGAGATTTGTTCCCATGACAGGGAAAATTGAAGAGTAAAGGATACAGCGGTTTTTCGGGTGCGGCTATATTAAAAAAAGCTGTACTTATAAAAATGTGCGGATGAATCAGATTAAAAAAAACATATATGACGAGGAAAAATGAAAAAATTTAGTTTGCTGTTTTTTGCGGCTGCGGCCATATTTGCAGCCTGCGGCGGGGGGAATGAAGGGCCTTTAAATCCCGCTCCCACTCCTGTTCCGGGAATAATTTCAGGAAACCTGCTGCTGCCGGAGCCTCTGGAAGGGCGGCATTTTAAAGTTATTGTGGATACGGATCTTCATATTGAAGAAAATGCCGCGGAATATACAGGCGTATGCGGGGCCGGGGTTTCGATCCCTTATTCCGTAACAATAACACCGGGAAATTATTATATATATACTTTTATAAATGAAGACGGCGATTATTCAAATCCGCCTGTCCAAGGCGATTATATCGGTATTTACGGGGGGGACTGGCCCTCGCTTATTCCGGAATCCGCGAATTTACTTCTGGAGGAAGGCGAAGAAATACAGGCTGATGATATAGCAATGGCGCAGGCGTATAATAATATGACCGGAACAGTAACAATACCCGAGCCTGCGCAGGGGCATGAGTATATTATAATGCTGGACGCCGGGCCTCAGATGGGCGAAGGCATTTCAGGTATTGCGCGCGGCTTTATAAGCGAAGCAGGCAGCGCTTTTGATTATGAACTTCTGTTTCCTTTTCCCGGTGATTATGCGGTTTACGGGTTTGTGGACATAACGGGAAGCGGAATTGAAAACGGGTTTGAAAAAGGGGATTATGGGGGCGGGGACGGCGAAAAAATAATATCCGGAATGATATTTTATACAAAAAACAGGGATCCCGGCCAGGAGAATACACAGGATTTTATAATGGAAGAAATAAATTTTTGAAATAAGCTGAATTGTAAAATTAATTGCAGCGCCTGTAACATCCGGAAATACATCGAAATACAACCCATTTTCTGTCCCTTGCCCGCAAGTTCGAGGCACGACCGTTGGTAAATAATACAGGCGGCAGACACAGCCGCTGCATTATCCTTTGCCCATCGAAAGAGAGGGGTTAAGCAGCGGCTGAACACTTAAGAATATA
>CAYTNY010000102.1:0-6955 GCA_964439215.1 uncultured Spirochaetia bacterium | reverse complement strand
TTGAACTCTTGAACTTTGAACTATTATCCCCAAATACCAGCAATCAGACCTTTCCTTATTCCCATTGCGGTTTACAAATCCGCTTGCCAAGAGTTATTATAACGTTTATAATAAGAAAAAACTGAGGCAGGCAATTACTTATGGAAAAGCTTAAAAAGTTTGCGGATAAGTTACGAGAGTCCGGCGGCGGGAATTTTGTTTGTTTTGCGGTTTACGGGTCCTGCGTTTCGGGCGGGATGCATAAGGATTCTGACATTAATACGATTCTTATTTTAAATGACGCGTCCGCGCAGGAGCTTGATAAAATTTCAAAACACATCCGCTCTTATACGGGGAAAAAGACCCCGATGCCGCTTATTTTCGCGAAAGAAAGATTTTTCCGCTCCGGGGATGTTTTTCCGATGGAATTTTCCGACATAAAGGAAAACCACAGGGTAATCGCGGGTGAGGATATTTTCAGCGGGCTTGAAATTGACAATACAAACCTGCGCCTTGAAATAGAGCGTGAGTTTAAAAGCAAAATAATAAAACTGAGGCAGTCGTATATTCATACAGGCGGCTCGCCCGGGGATATAAAAAAGCTTATGGCAGCCTCAATCTCCACATTTGCCGCCCTGATGAAAGGGCTTTTGAGGCTGAAAGGCATAAAGGCGCCGCGCGGAAAAAAAGAGATTATTATGCGGTGCGGGCAGGAGTTCGGTATTGACGCGAATTTTCTTGCTCTTGTGCTTTTGCTTAAAGATGACAACAACCGCCTTCCCGATTCCGAGGCAAATGAGGATTTTACCAGATATCTCTCGGAGATAGAAAAACTCACGGATATTGCGGATGGTTTGTGAAATGAAAACAGTGTGTTTTTACGAAAAAAAAGAACCCGGTTTTGCCGGCGCTGTTGCGGCGCGCGGTGTGCTGCAGAAAATTATACTCGCCGGAAACGACAAGAAGATGTTTGAGAGCCGGGTTATAAAGGAATTTCCGGATGCGGTATTTATAAAAGGCTCTGTGCCGCCCCGCGGGTTTAAAGCGCCGGTTTTAAACAAGGAAAGAATAACCTGTTTTATGCAGAGGGTTTTTGACGAAATACTTCTGATACCGCGCGGCGCCCCGGCGACTTACGGGTATATTGCGGAAAAACTCGGGGACAGAAATAAAGCGCGCGCCGTGGGAAACGCTTTGAGCAAAAATCCGTTTCCCATTATTTATCCGTGCCACAGGATTGTGAGCGCGGGAAAACGCGGCGGCGGTTTTTCAGGAGGAATGAAATGGAAAGAATATCTTTTAAAACTGGATAAAGAAAAAGGGAGGAATTATGGCGGTAAAAAAAAGAACGGCTGAAAAAAGCGCGGCGGTGAAAAACGAAATTGTTGTTATGCCTCCCGAAGGGGCTGTCCGTTTTCTCAGTTATGCGGTTTCGTTTTTTGTTCCGGTATCGGGATTTGTGCTGGGTGCGGTATTTTATTCTCAGGCAGGCTCGAAAAACAAGGAATTCGGGAAAAAGTGCTTTATATTTATGACGGCCGGAATTGCCCTGGCTCTGCTTTTTGTTATACTTTCAATAGCCGCGGGACTTTTAGCGGGATCTCTTGGCGGCGTGGAAGGCGGATTTAAAGAGAGTTATTATTAATAAAAAAAACGGCGTTTTTTAAAGCTGCTTGCGGTTAAGAGAGGAAAAAAACTTGGAGATTAAAACAAGGGTTTTTGTCATAAAAAGAGATGTATCCGGCGAAAAAGACGGTTTTTTTGTTGTCTTTTCCCGTGAATACGGAAAACTTATGGTTAAAGCAAAAAGTACAAAAAAACTGCTCAGCCGTATGCAGGGGAATATAGAGCCGTTTTCGCTTAATGATTATGTTCTTGTCAGAAGGAACGGTGAAAGAGGCGTATTTACCCTGATACAGGCAGCGGGTATTTCGGGTTTTTCCGGAATACGCGGTTCAATTAAAAAAATGGCTTTCTTTTATGAAGCGGTTGAACTTATTGACATCTTTTTTCAGCTTGAGGATGAAAACAAAGGTATGTTTGATACTGTATTGAAGTCTTTTGAATTTGTGGAAAAAGAAGATGAAGAAAAAATATCCCGGGCTCATTTGTTTTTTAAGACAAGACTGCTTAAAACCGCGGGTTTTGATATTACCCAGAATACGGGTTTCTTTTTAAACAGCAAAACCGGCGCGCAGGCAAGAGACTGTATTTATGAGGCTCTCTCGTCCGATATTGCCGGATGCGCCGCAAGCGCGCAATTAAACGAGGAAGCCTTGAAAGTACTGGATTATTATATTACGATGCATGCTGACAGAGACATAAAAAGCAGGCGTCTTTTAAGGCGGTGAATATGAAAAATAAAACAGTTTTATTTTCTGTTTTTACGGTGTTTTTGTTTGTTTCCTGTGTATCGATGTCTTCCGTATATGACGGTTCCGGCGGTACAGAAAGGCAGTATGCGCCGCGGGAGGAAACGGAGCCGGAGATTGAGATACTGGACCCGGATGAGATTCCGGAGCCTGAAAAACCTGAGGAAACAGAAGAACCGGATATGGGCGGCGGGAAAAGAAATATTATTGCCGCGGAAGCGAAAAAAATGCTGGGAAAAGATTATTCTTACGGGGGTACAGGCGAAGACAGCGGTTTTGACTGTTCCGGACTTGTGCAGTATTCCTATAAAAAAGCCGGGATATATCTTCCGCGGTCCGCGGGCAGACAGTATGAAAAAGCAGAAAAAATATCCGTGAAAGACGCGAAAGTGTCGGATCTTGTGTTTTTTTCCACAAAAGGCTCCGGACCCAGCCATGTTGCCATATATCTCGGGGACGGCAGTTTTATACATTCGCCTTCATCCGGAAAAAAAATAAGAATAGACCCGCTGAATAATCCTTACTGGTCCAAGAATCTTATAGGAGCGGGCCGTTATATAAATGATTAAGGCCAGGTGTTTTTTTTATACGGCCGCTGTTTTGGCGCTGCCGTTTTTTTCAGGAACTGTTTTTTCAGGGCGTGTTGACATAACTAAAGAAGTCAGAGAACTGTTTCTGCGCGGGAATATAACAGCGGCGGCTCTTGCGCTGAAAGGGGAAAACTATGTTTACGGGGGCCGGAAGCCGGGCGAGGGGTTTGACTGCTCCGGATTTGTACGGTATGTCTATGCGTCAGCGGGCATAAATATTCCGCGAAGCGCCGCGGGCCAGTATAAAAGATCCCTGAAACTGTTAAAGGCGCAGCTGAAAAAAGGCGATCTTGTTTTTTTCAGCACTGCCGGAGCCGGGCCTTCGCATGTTGGTATTTATACGGGAAAAGGCAGGTTTATCCACGCGCCGTCCGCGGGCGGAAAAGTGCGTGTTGACAGTATTGATGAAAAATACTGGAAAATAAGGTTTATGCGCGGAGGAAATCTGATCTACTGAAAAAAAAAACTCCGGGCGCCGGAGTTTTTAAAGGAGTTAAATATGGCGGTTGAAAGAAAGGTCAGGGCATATTCGCAGTATGTAAAGACAGCGGCTGTTCTGGTTTTTGCAGCAGTGATGTTCTGGACCATTTCCAGGGATCCGAAGGTCCCCGAGGAAATAAAAGAAAACACAATAGAGGCTGAATTCAGGACAATAGGGAGCCCGCTTGCCGATAATGCATGGAACTTAATAGACAGCGGCGACGGTTATGTGATAATAGGCGATACAGCGGGTTTGGGAGCGGGCGGCACGGATATGTATGTCATAAAGACGGATTATTCGGGCAATCTTCTGTGGACGAGGACTTTTGGCGGGCCGGGCGATGATACGGGCGTAAGCGTGATAAGATACGGAGAACTGTTTATTGCGGCAGGGTCGCGGACGAGTTCCGCGGGCGATACCGACGCATATGTTGTGATGTTTGACGAGAACGGAGATATGCTCTGGGACAGAATGTTCGGAGGCGCTGATTTTGACCAGATATACTGTGCCGCGGCCGTGTCTGACGGCTCAATAGTGCTTGCGGGATATACAAGCTCATTCAGTTCGGGCGCCTCTTCAAATGTATATCTGTTAAAGATAGATCCAATGGGCGGGATCGTATGGGAAAAAAATTACGGCGGGCCGGGCTGGGACACCGCGTACGGCATTACGGAAACCTCTTCGGGGAATCTGGCTTTAACGGGATACACGGACTCAGGGCCGATCGGACAGACTGATATGTTTCTGCTGCTGACGGATTCGGAAGGCAACAGTATATCGGCTTCGTATTACGGCGGCGAAAGGCGCGACAGGGGAGTGTCGCTTATACAGACCTCGGACGGCGGATACCTGATCCAGGGGAAAACAACATCTTTTATATCAAAAGGAATGGGCTGGGATATGATGCTCGTGAAAACAGACGCGGACGGAAACAGCCTGTGGTCAAGAGTGCTTCCCGCGTCGGAAGCCGAGAACGGCAGCTCCTTGATAGAAGCAGATGACGGTTTTTTTGCCGCGGGCACCAAAAAATGCTATGGTTTCTGCAGGCCCGACGCGTATGTGGTGAAGGTTGACGCGGACGGAAACACCGTGCACTGGAAAAGTTATTCGGGCGGGTCTTCGGATTTTATAAATTCCATAATACCCTCGCGGGACGGAAATATTATCGCGGCGGGGACAACTCTTTCCGGAGCGGATAAGAACGGCGATATATTTATTATGAAAATAACCCCAAAAGGAGAGATGCTGTGGTAAAAGTTGAAACATTTGTTTCAGAGGATTTCGGGGAGAACACATATCTGGCGGAGCGCGGCGGCGAAAAGATACTCATAGACCCGGGTTTAAGTGCGGGGAAAAATCTGCCGGCGCGCGAAGAAATCAAATATGTACTGCTTACACACGGGCATTATGACCACATAAAAGGCGTGAGTAAAGAATGGGGGGATATTGTTTTTGCGCATATGTCAGAAAAAGAACTTTTGCGGGATGCTTCAAAAAATCTTTCCGCTTTTATAGGCGAAGAAATCGTATTAGACAACATAAATTATTATTCCGGAGAAAAATATGAAATGGACGGAATAGAGTTTTATCATACACCCGGGCACACACCGGGCAGCGTGGTTATAAAGATCGGAAATGTATGTTTTACGGGGGATACGCTTTTTGAAGATACGGTCGGAAGAACAGACCTGCCCGGATCGGATCCACGCGCGCTTCAAAAGAGTCTTTGCGTGTTTGACGCGTTTGACGCGGATACCGTAATGTATCCCGGGCACGGCCGGCCCTTTAAACTGCCGGAAGCGTATAAGAAAAATTATTTTCTTAAAAACGGCAAAAATGCCTGACTTCAGCAGATATATAATTATATCCGCGGTCTTTGCCGCTGCTTTTCTCTGCGCCGGCGCCGGCGAGCCGCCTCCTCCGGAAACTATTGCGGCTGTTCAGCAGACAGACAGCGAAGATGACGACGAGTGGAAGCCGAAATCATACTATGTTCCCGTGCCTTTTTATAAGCCTGAAACAGGATGGGGAGGGTCGTTTACCGCGGCGTTTTTGTACAAGTCCGGCAAAAGCAGAAATACGCCGCCCTCAATGATGAACTATTACATGAATTACACCCAGAATCATCAGAATATGCTGAGTTTTGAAATGAATCATTATTTTAAAAACTACGAGCATTATATAAAAGCAAGAATAGAATATATTAAATTTCCTGATAAATTTTACGGTGTGGGAAACAGGACAAAACTTTTGGATGAGGAGGATTTTACGCCTCAGACCACGGGTGTATGGGTTGAGTACTATAAAAGAATATCCGGAAAGATCTTCGCGGGCGCGCGCGCAAGGACAGAGCATACGGTTATTCTTTCCGCGCAAGCCGGAGGGCTTTTGGATACTTTGGATATACCCGGAAGCGCAGGCGGGCTGGTTTCCGGAGTGGAGCTGCTTTTTCAGATGGACGAGAGGGATAATGTGTATTTTGCGCGGGACGGGGGCTATTACAGATTATCTGCGGGGATATTCAACAGAGTTTTTGGAAGTGATTTTGATTTTTCCAGATATGAAGCGGATATCAGACGCTATGTTCCGCTTAATAAAAACTGCAGCCTGTCTTTGCAGGGGCTTTTTGTTTTTAATGCCGGGAACGCGCCTTTGAATTTTATGGGCCTTATGGGCGGGGATACTCAGATGAGAGGATATTATAAAGGCAGGTTCAGGGACAAAAATATGTCCGTGTTCCAGGCGGAATATAAATGGATACTTCATGAAAGAATATGCGCGGTGTTTTTTGCCGGATACGGCGGGGTTTTTGAAAGGGTTGATTCATTTTCAACACAGGAATTTAAAATTTCAGCGGGCGGCGGGCTCAGGTTCTTTATTGACCCCAAAGACAGGCTTACTGTAAGGCTTGATGCGGGTGTGGGCAGCGACGGCCCGGGTATTTATATCATAGCCGGGGAAGCGTTTTGATGATAAAAAAAACAGTTTTTGCCGCGGTGTGCCTGCTTCTGGCGGGTGCGTGTATCGGGGCGGACCCGGATACAACAGGAAGATGGTGCGGCAGCGGCGTTATAACCGGCGGCGTCCATAAAGGAAAAGATTTTATGGCAGACCTGAATATTATGCCGGACAACAGTGTTCAGGGGCGCATTGGCGGCATGAAGATAGATGACGCCTATATACGCGCGGCAAATGCTTGGCAGAAAATGATATATGAGTCAGGGTATATAATAAAAGGAACAGGCACAGGCGGAGTCCGGGAAAACAGCGAGCCGGTGAAAAGGTTTGTGATAGCTTTCAGCTTAAATAACAGTATTATGAGCGGAGAGTTTTTATCTGTGGGAAGATTTTTTTTAATTACAAAATTTAAAGCAGATATAAACGCGCAGAGATCAGGAGCGCAGGTTCCGCAGATGCAGCAGCCGGCAGAGTAAGGCGCACTGTATGATCCCGCCAGCTGACGCATGCGGTGTGTTTTGCTGAAATGTAAAATGAATTGCAACACCTAAAACATCTGAAAATATATAGAAATA
>CAYTNY010000101.1:0-6963 GCA_964439215.1 uncultured Spirochaetia bacterium | reverse complement strand
TTAAGATTTCGAAAAATAGTTTTTTTACAACCGCATTGCACACTATTGTAGATGGATAATGCCGCCCGGCATCTGCGTATTTTTTGCCCGGCCTCCCGGTTTGCCGGGCGCGGCGCGGAAAGCTACTCCCCTGCCCGCCAGAGGGCAAGCCTTTCCAAACCTTACAATTCCTGTCCTCTGCGAGAATGGGATAAAATCACTTAAATATATTTTTCATCATACTTCAGAGACCATACCCTAAAAACAGACTTTCATTCAGATAATAAAACTCGTGTCCATGTGTTTCTATCCTCGTTATCAGAAAGCCCCAGGGCTCCGTAAAAATTTCCGCCTGTGACCCATAATGATCCGTCTTTTTTCAATGCCATGCTGTGAGTCTCGCCTGCGGCAACAGAACTCACATCCGCAAGAACCTCGGTAAACTCATATCTGTTTTCTATATCCCCGGTTCCAAGCTGCCCGTGTTCATTATTTCCTGCCACCCACAAAGTTCCGTCTTTTTTTACTGCCATACTGTGAGACCCTCCCGCGGCCATAGAACTTACCTCCGTAAGAACCCGTACAAATTCACATCTCTCTTTTCTATCCCCTGTTCCGAGTTTCCCCCAAGAATTATTCCCCGCCGCCCACAAGGTTCCGTCTTTTTTCAGAATCAGGCTATAACTGCTTCCCGCGGCTGCGGCTTTTACTCCATCCGCCGCATATGTCCATTTCCTGATATGCCGATGGTCCATTTCCTCGTCATATTCTTCCGCCTCTTCGCAGCCTATACCCAGTTCTCCCGAATTGTTATATCCCGTGACCCATAAAGTTCCGTCATCTTTCAGCGCAAGACTGTGACTCATCCCTGCCCATGCCGCATTTACATTTTCAAGAACCCTGACAAAATTATGATACAACTCAACATACTCCTCTGTTCCAAGACTGCCCCAGGTATTATATCCTACCCCCCATAATGACCCATCGTTTTTTACAACCAGACTGTGCGTTCTTCCGGCTGATATCTTTTTCACATCCTCCATTAGATTAACCCATATCCCTTTTTCCTCTGTATTGGCGGTTATCGCAGGGTCCGGCTTCCCAAATTTCATAGCGTCTCCGGCTCCGGCGAGTATTCCGCCGTTCTTTAGAACAAGAGTGTGTCCTTCCCCCGCGGATACCGCTTCCACGCCCTGAAGCACCCGCAAAAACACATTTATTTTTTCCTCGTCTTTTATCCCGGCTTTATCATAATCGTTTCTTCCCGCAGCCCATAATTCGCCATTACTCATTAATACCAGACTGTAATTCTGCCCTGCTGCTATTGATTTTACTTTTACTTTATCACATCCCTGCAAAATCATCCCGCATATGCATAAAATCATTATAAAAATAAAAGTTTTTTTCATTGACTCCTCCAAAACACCAAACCTTTAAAATCACTTAAACATATTCTTCATCATATTTTTCATCATTTCCGCTTCGCCTTCATCTGCGTCGTCCGCTCCCGCGTCTTTCATCATCTTACCCATATCGGGCATACCTTTTCCCATTTCCATAAACTTAACCGCCTTGTCCGGTTTGAATTTCGCGGGGTCAATTTTTGTATTTTTCTTAAGAGATGTTATAACAGATGCGGTTGAGACGCCGCCGCCTTTGGACTCGGTTTTCATCGGAAATTTATCCGCTGTGCTGAGCCACTCTTTTACCTTATATTTAACCCCGTCAATACTGCAGGTATATGAGATAATACTGCATTTCACTCCGCTTATCTTCTCTGTCCCGGACTTTTTCGCGCCTTTCCTGCACTTTTCAAACTCCGCATTCATGGCTTCGGGATTGCTGCCTTTTCCCGCGGCCGCACTCATTTTCACGCCCTGTTTTGATTTCGCGTCGTAAGAATATATCGTATCGCCGTCAATAATGGTAATCTGCTCTGTTTTTTTCGGGCCCGCGCCTTCAACAGCTCCTTCTATGCGCATTTTTCCGCCGCTGAAATACACCTTGTTTTTCATCTTTTGACTGAAATCTTTGCCCTCAACAACGGCTTCCTGTGTCCACTTTGCGGTCTTAAACGGTATGTGCGACAAATTGCCCGCATACACATGCAGGCATCCGGCAGCAAAAACAAGAACCATAAAAAAATTAAATCTTTTCATTATACCCTCCTCAAACACTTTTTTTATATTTCAATTCATTTATAACAAAAAATTATTTTTATAGTTCATGAAAGATTAAAAACATCCAGAAGATACAGGCTCAGTTCCGGAATGTATGTAACAAGAATCAGCCCTACCAGCATCACAACAAGAAAAGGCAGAACCGCTGAATACAGTTTTACTATGGGCTTCCTGAACCGAAACGAGGATATAAAGAGACTCAGCCCCACAGGCGGAGTCATGTACCCTATACCCAGATTGGTAAGGAATATAATGCCGAGATGCACGGGATGTATTCCGAACTCCTCGGCAATCGGAGCTATGAGCGGAACTATTATTATTATGGCAGAGAAAATATCCATAAGACATCCCACAAGTATCAGAAGAATGTTAAGCATAAGCAGGAACACGATTTTGCTGTGAATATGCTCCCTTATCCACTCAAGCATCTTCATGGGGACCTGTTCATCAACAAGATAGCTGGTAAGCCCGAGAGCAGAGCCCAGTATCACAAAAATGCCTCCGGTAAGAACAATACTGGACCTGGCTATCCTCGGCACATCTTTTCTGAGTTTAAGGTCCCTGTAAATAAATACCTCCACTATCAGTATATAAGCCGCTGTTATCACCGCGGCTTCAGCCGCGGTAAACATCCCGCTGTATATTCCTCCTATAACAACCAAAGGCAGAGGTATCTCCCACGCCGCGTCTTTTACCGCACTGATCATTGCGCGCCCCGATACTTTCTTTGCAGCTTCAACCCTTCTTCCTTCTTTCATCGCAAGTATTGCCGCGAGAATCACCATAATCGCACCCGGAATAATCCCCGCGACAAAAAGCTGTGTTATATTAACTTCCGCTATCAGCCCATAAAGTATTATGACTATACTCGGAGGAAACAAAAGCCCCAGGCTTCCCGATGTCGTAATCATACCCAGAGTAAACTTTTCAGAATATTTTTCTTCCTTCAGCATTGGATACAAAAGGCCGCCAAGCGCTATTATGGTAACTCCTGTCGCACCGGTAAAAGCAGTGAAAAATGTCGCGGCAACAAGCGCCACCAGCGCTATCCCGCCGCGCATCCATCCCAGAAACGCCTTTATCAGATTTATCGTTCTTTTCGGCATATCCGATTCAGCCATAAGATATCCCGCAAAAGTGAACAAAGGTATCGCAATCAGCACCGGCGACGTGGATATCCGGGTTGCTTCTATAATAACAGCCGCTATATCAATACCCGCCATTGCAAAAAGCAGCATTGCAAGACCGCCCAGAATAACAAAAAGAGGCGTGCCTATGACGGCGAACCCTATAACAACGAGGCCTATAATAACCGCTGTCATAATGACCCGTCTTTTTTATCGGATTTTTCAGCGGATTTGCCTTTTTTTTGTATTATGCCCTCAAGAAATTCCTGGAGAAATTTCAATGACATAAAAGAAAATGATATCGGCAGAACCGTAACCATAACCCATATAGGTATCCCAAATACCGTTGTCGTATCATACATTTCATACCTGACATAGGTGAATGAGGCCCACGCAAGAAAAAATGCCGCCGTAAACGCCGCTGCATTCACTATAATCTTAACCGCTTTCTTTTTGGCTCCGCGCATAAACTGCCCGAAAATATCAATATTAATATGCCTGTGTTTATAAGTCGCCAGCGAAGCGCCGAGAAACCCGACCCACAGCACAAGATAGCGGGTCATTGTATCCGCTCCTTCTATGCCGCTTCTGAAAAAAATGCGCAAAACCACCTGCGCCAGCGCAAGCAAAAGCATTGCCGCAAACACAGCAACAACAAAAACCTTCTGAATTTTATAAAGCCGGTAATTAAGTTTTCTTAGAAATTTCAATTCTTTTCGCCTCTGAATTCCTCAAGATATCCCTTAATCTCATCAAGAAGTTCTTTTTCATAATATTCGCCTATAAGCTCCAGGGCTGTTTTTTCGCTTGCCTTTTCAAAGACCGCAATATCATCCCCGCTTTTTATGGACGTAAATACAACACCCTGTTCTTTCATGATTTCAAGAGCCTGCCTGTTTTCTTTGCGGGATAATTCAGTAAGCCCGTCAAATGCCTTCCCGCACTCTTTTTCTATAACCGCCCTGTGTTTTTCCGGTATTCGGTTCCACTGTTTTTTTGTTATAAGTATGCCGCCGGGAACATATGAGATCCTCATGTCCAGAAGATTGTCTGTTTTTGTGGTCCACTGCGACGCAAGAGCAGCCAGCGGAGAGCCATAAACGCCCTCTATAAGACCGGTCTGAAGCGACTGCATGACATCAACAAGAGAAAGCGGAATGGGCGATACACCCAGATTTGAAAACAGGGTATTCACAAGAATATCCTCTCCCCATATCCACATTTTTAATTTTCTCAGATCATCCAAAGATTCTATTTTTTCCGTTGAAAGAACGTATACAAAACCAACTTCCGGCCATCCGAGAACTTTGTATCCTTTTTTCTCAAACTTCTTCTCAAAATACCCGGCTTTTTTATCCATAACATAATCAACTTCTGCTTCTGTCCGCAGAAGCAGCGGAACATTCAGTATCCTTATCTCAGGCACTATTTCGCCAAGCCCCTGGGAAGTAAATCCGCCGGCGTGAAGCTGTCCGATTCTCATTTTCCTCAATACATCTTTTTCATCGCCGGAAACACTGCCCGCATAAAATTTAAATCCCACTTCCCCGTCTGTTTTATCAGATATGGTTTCTTCCAGTTCTTCCATCACATTCATCCACGTTGAGCCTGCAGGCGCGACGGACGCGAATTTAATCTCGTATTTTGCCGCAAAAATCTGTCCGGCCAGCAGGCAAAACACTGCTGCCGCACCTAATATTTTTTTCATAATAAAACCTCCTGTTTTTTATACGGCCGGCATCCGCATTTCTTATAATACTTTGACGCTTCAGGACCTTCCTGAGATTACACAGAAAATCCGCCTTTTAGAACAAATCGCTTTTCTTTTTTCTTAATACCTTTGCTTTTGCCTTGGCAACCGCCGTTAAAAGTTTTTCCGGTATAATGTCATCGTTTACATTCTCAACTTTATCAAGCAGTTCATCAAATAATTCCTTATCCCGGGCCTGAACCGCATAATATTTCGCCATATAAATATCACCTATGGCCAGTTTATCCCCCGACACGCTTTTAAGCGCCTCATATTCCTTCATGGCTTTTTCGGGATTGCCGCCGAACATCGCGGGCATTGAATAATTTACTATCATAAACAAATGAGGCATCCCGTAAAAATAAGAATTATCCAGTTCTATTACGCGCTCCATCATCGCCCTTGCCCTCGGGAGGTTCGCGACAGCGCGGATATTGTTCCTGTTAAGATTTATATAGCTGCCCCAGGCAAAAGCGGTCCAGAAAAGAGCTTCCACGTCATCTTCCCCAAATGCCATAAGATTCTTCTTATACTCGTCATAAGTTTTATCAAGCGACTCCCTGAAATCATGGTTCTTTTTCAGCACTGTCATGCCGTACTCTCTGGCTCGGTCATACATAACCGACGCTCTTTTTAAGTTCTCTCTGTCCTGTTTTTTGTCCGCGGAAGCGTCTTCAAAAAAAGCAATTGTATACATCCCGTACAGTTTGCATCCTTTTATAAGCAGGTCTTCGTTTTCAAAATCAGATCCGCGTATGAGTCCGTCCAGAAGTTTGAGATTCCCCGGCCCGGCGTTCTCCGCAAATTTCATATCTTCTTCCATAAGAAAAGCCGTTACCACATCATCCATAAAAAGAGCGGTGGTATCAACCGCAAGCCGCCTCATAGAACAGCCGTTTATTACGAACATGATCAGAAAAACAAAAATTACTGCCCTGCGCATCATTTATACTCCTCGTGATCTTCCGGAAGTTTAATTATATATTCCTCTTTTTCACTGTCATATATTTTATAACCGGTCAGATATGCTGTATGCCCTTTTACCGCCGCGACAGTATATCCGGTGCCTTTCCCGTACCAGTATTTTTCCGTGTTCGGCCCTTCCCCGCTGCCGTCGTCAAGCACCACTTCTATATTATAAGTTTCAATTTCCCCCGCCTCAAGAGACAGCACTTCTTTTTTCTTTATTTCAAAATCAGCCTTTATATCACGGGTTATCGGAATAAACAGTATATGAGCCTCAGCCTTTCCTTCATATGACCATTTTTTTCCTGCTTCAAGCGGAAAATCCATTATTTTCATATCCGGTTTCAGATGAGCTTCTACAGGAAAACCAAAAAGAGGAAAAGGATACACAATAATGCTCATATACACCCCGTCGCCTTCCACTTTTCTCATCTTAAACCTCACGTCCACGCCAGGGGCATAAAAATAATTAAATATTTTCCCGTCCCGTTCTTCAACTTCCTTCAATACCGCTTTTATCTTAAGAATCTCTTCGGGTTTGCCCGTTCTCGTGGCTTTAAGATACCATTCATTTCCAAGGCGGGCGGGGTAATACCGCGCTGATTCAATGCATTCTTTCTTTATTCCGCCGGTTTTCTCATCAATACAGCTGTCTTTGATGTTTTCGGGAAGCGTTTTTTCAGTTCCGGGAACCGCCTTTTCTTCTCCGCCGTACATAAGGCCCGAAACGAAAAATACAGACAACGCAAGCATTAAAATAAATATTCCGGCTTTTTTCATCTCTTCCTCCGTTAAAAATTATTAACAAGATACCATAATGTTTTCACACTGTCAAAAACAAAAAAACGCATAATACATCGTTATAGATTGCAAGTTTTATTGCAACACTTAATAGAATCAAAGTCCTTTTTTCGCACATACCGGAGCGCTTAATTCATACAGTTATTTATGTTTCCCTCAG